>CAZJOL010000005.1:0-33781 GCA_964547605.1 uncultured Bacteroidaceae bacterium
CGCGAAATGACCATATCTATTTCATCAGCACCTTGTTCAACAGCATAACGAACCTCGGCAAGCCTTACCTCAAGCGGGCTCTGGCCCGAAGGAAAAGCGCCGGCTACTGCCGCAACATTGATGTTTTTTCCCGCAAGTGCTTCGCGGGCTGTCTTCACAAAAACCGGATATACACAAACCGCTGCAACCGACGGAATCTGTTTTGCCGGATTCGCCACTTCATAAGCGGTCTTGCAAAGTTTGCACACCTTATCATCATTGTCATTCCCTTCGAGGGTTGTCAGATCGATGTGATTGATAATGCGTCTGTACACCATCTGCTGATCAACAGTACACGAAGAAAGAATCTTTTTGATTTCGTTTTGGACCGATTCGTTTGTGAATGTCATGTTATTCTCTTTTTAGTGATGATGCGGGCTTCAACCCGTTATTTTGCGTCCGGCTTCCTTTGATCCGATAAACGGAATGCTGAAGTTGCCAATCATTTTGTCCATGAATTTTCCCGAAGCATTGATCCAGTTGTGATGAAGTGCTTTCTGCAGCACAGGCTCCGTCAGCGCTTCGAAGCGATAACCCTGAGCAGAGTAATGCTCAATGAAACGGGGCAGCGCATATTTTATCCGCGGGATGGCTTTCTTGTTTTCGTGAAAAACCACAATGGATCCTCGTTTCGTGTATCGCATAACATTACGCAGACAACGGGCAGGTGTGGTATTGTGGTCATAATCGTAACTGAGAACTGTCCACAGCACAATGTACACCTGATCTTTCATGCGATTGATCTGCCAAGGGGTGATGTGCCCGTATGGAGGCCTGAACAGGTTCCCGGGAATAAAATCGAAACCACGCCTGATATTCTGTTCGTATTCCTCCGAATTCTTTTTCCAGCCATCGAGGTGGTTGTGGGTGTGATTGCCGACCGAATGGCCGTGCCCCATGATTTCACTTAGCAGATGCGGATGCTTGCGCGCATTGTCACCTACGCAGAAAAAAGTCGCCTTGGCATTATGTTTTCTGAGTGTCTCAAGTACAAATGGCGTCAATTCTGGAATCGGGCCGTCGTCGAAAGTAAGGTAAATGACCTTCTCATTACCCGGAATGCGCCAGATGCAATTCCGGGTATTGAGATCCTTGAGTATGTAAGGCCTTACGACATACATGCCTATTTCGTAGTATCCTTCGTTGGCTGATATGGAACACCGGTGTAGAGACCGTAATATTTTCCGAACACAGGTTCTGCTTTCTTGAAAATGGCGTCCTGCTTCAGTTCTTCGGTCAGCATCATGATGCGCTGCAAAATATAAAGTGCCTGCTGCTTGTCGAAATTCAGCAGATTGCTGCGCTTGTTATCCAGTGAATAATAATAGGCCAGTTCTGAATCAAACAAATCAATCAGTCTTGAAACAATGTTGTTGGCTTTCTGCATTTCACCTGCGCGGTAATATGCCTCAGCAACCGGGAGCACAAAGTAGTTGAACGGCACGGCTGATTCAGGCAGAACCTCCATGCAACGATCCAAAACTGCAACTGCTTTTTTCTTCTTTTCAGCATCGATTGTGCCGTCTTCTTTCTGGCCTTCATCAAGCAAAGACATGGCCAGACGGGCAAAATTATTTCTGAAATTCATGCACATACGCAGGTTGGTCTCGTCAAGATAAACGTCTTTGCCGGTCAGGTTGCCCCAGACAAATTTGTTCATCATGTTGTCATACATCACCTCGGTGTTTACACGGCCGGTAGCTCCATCAGGATTGACGGTCTTCACAGGAACAAGTTTGTATACCAAACCTTCAAGTGAGAAATAATCTTCGAGTCCCATGTAAGCATCGTCGCCGGTGGTGATGGCAAAATAAATCGGACGGTCCCAATTGAAATGGGCAAGAATATCAAGACAGAATAACGTGTTTTTCTGAATTACATTTCTGTTGATGGTCCAGTTCAGACTGTCTGTGATATCATTCTTCCACGATGCAGGAACAGTACCGTTCTGAATCACCTTATTGGTATCAACCGGCAGATAGAAATTCCTTGAAGGGAAAAAATCAAGTGTGTATTCACGAACTTTTTGCTGAAGTTTCGCCGGATTTTTATGAAGAATGTCGAATATCTCAGTGATATTGACATAACCCATTCCTTCATCCTGCAACAGATAAACGATGTCGCGGGTTCCGGTACGGTATTGTTTGTGTTCCATGGAAATCGGCACCGGATCTGAATCGTATGCTTTGCGCTTCATCTGATCGGCGTACCAGTCGGTGTTGAAAAGCGATAGGTTGACCACGCGCACGTCGGTGCGGTAACCTTCAACTTCCTGAACATACCACAAGGGGAATGTATCGTTATCACCATTGGTGAATAAAATGGCATTGGGCGCACAGGAAGCGAGATAGTTTTTGGCAAAATCCCTCGCCGTATATCGCCCTGCGCGGCTGTGATCGTCCCATCCTTCGCTGGCCATAATACCGGGAACAAGAACAAGCGTAATGAGTGTTGCCGTAACAGGAGCAAGAATGCTTTCTTTAAAGAGTTTTTTCAGCAACTGCACAACAGCCATAACACCCAGTCCGATCCAGATGGCAAAGGCATAGAAGCTTCCGGCATAGGCGTAGTCACGTTCACGCGGCTGATAGGGATACTGGTTGAGATACACCACAATGGCAAGGCCGGTCATGAGGAACAACAATGTAACAACCAGCGTGTCTTTGGAATGTTTGTTCAGGTGATAGAACAGGCCAATCAACCCGAGTATGAGCGGAAGGAAATAAAATGCATTGTTTCCCGGATTCTTTGCCATGTGTTCCGGCACCATTTCCTGGTTTCCGAGATGCATTTTGTCGATGGCCGGAATGCCGCAATACCAGTTGCCTTCGGTTGGGTTGCCATGCCCCTGGATGTCGTTCTGACGACCAACGAAATTCCAGAAGAAATAACGGAAGTACATATGTCCCACCTGATAGGTGAAGAAAAAGCGCATGTTCTGACCGAATGTCGGCGGATTTTTTGGCGTACCCTGAGTGTAAATTTTATCTCCGCGGGAAGTGGTGGGAACACTTTTATACACATCCTTTTCGTCAATGCCGCCCCATTCCAGATACGTTGAAATGTGATGGTTTTCCTGACTGCTCCACATACGTGGCATGAAGGTCGAGAATTTTTTATTGTAGGTCGGACGCGAATTTTCGCGCGGATCGGTCACAACATACTTACCTTTTTCGAGATCTTTCTCATAGATAGGAGATGCGTTTTTCCATTCTTTGGATTGGTTCAGCGGTGCATTAAAATACTGGCCGGTAATGAGCGGTGTTTCGCCATACTGTTCGCGATTGAGATACGACAAAAGACTGATGGCATCGCGCGGTGAATTCTCATTGATTGGTGTATTTGCATTTGAACGGATGATGAGAATGAAGAATGTGGAATAACCAATTAATAGGAACGCAAAGGAGAGAACAATGGTGTTTACAACCACTCTGCCCTTACGTTTTGACCATCGGAGGCCAAATACAAAAGCCAAGATAAGGAGGGTGAAAAATATGATGGTTCCTGAATTGAACGGAAGACCCATGCTGTTGATGAAAAACAATTCGAAATGACCTGCAAGCCACACCACTCCCGGAATGAGCATGTAGAACATGAGGGCCAGCAAAACAACTGAAATAAGCAAGGCAAAGAAAATACCTTTTTTCGTCACTTCATAGCGCCTGTAATAATAGATCATGACAAGTGCTGGCAGTGTAAGCAAGTTGAGTAAGTGAACACCGATGGACAGACCCATGAGAAAGGTGATCAGAATAATCCACCTGAACGAACGGGGATCATCGGCATCTTCTTCCCATTTTAGCATAAGCCAGAACACAAGAGCCGTGAACATGGATGACATGGCATACACCTCACCTTCGACTGCCGAAAACCAGAATGAATCTGAAAAGGTATAAGCCAGCGCGCCAACAACACCTGCACCGATAACCGTCCAGAGTTTCGATGCTGTATCGATTGTTCCGCCCGACAGTTTTTTGGCGAAATGAGTGATGGTCCAGAAAAGAAACAATATGGTAAACGCGCTTGAAAGCACCGACATCATATTGATCATGAATGCAACTTTGGTCACATCGCCAAATGCAAACAACGAGAAAAAGCGACCAAACAATTGGAAGGTCGGTGCTCCCGGGGGATGGCCCACCTGGAGTTTAAATGAAGTAGCTATGTACTCACCGCAGTCCCAGAAGCTGGCCGTAGGTTCGGCGGTAAGGGTATAAACGACTGCTGCAATAGCAAATACAGCCCATCCGATCAGCGTGTTCAGTCTCTTGTAGTTTTGCATATTCAATGTGTTGTTCCGTGAATAAACTGCGAAATTACACTTTTATTTCAAATGCAGATATTTAATACACAAAAGTGGCTTTTGGAGCCGCTTATGGAATTTTACAGGTCTCATTACATACAATTATCTGCCGAAACCGCTGATTGTATTGAAAATAATCGTACTTTTGCACCCTGTTTCAAAATTGTCCGATGGTGTAATGGCAGCACAGCAGATTTTGGTTCTGCTGGTCCAGGTTCGAGTCCTGGTCGGACAACAGGAGACTTTGCGAGGGGACAATTGTCCCCTCGATTATTAACTGGAATTGATGATTAAAGAGAACACCATACTTGATCTGGCCAGCGAATGCTGCGGCGATGAAAAGATTTTCCCGGTGTCGGTAAACATCCGGCAGGGCAATCGCATTCTAGTATTGCTCGACGGTGATGCCGGCGTCAACATTGATGACTGCGTGCGTGTGAGTCGCTTCATCGAAAGCCGGCTGGACCGCGAAAAAGAAGATTTCGAACTGGAAGTTTCTTCTTTTGGTGTCGGCAATCCGCTCGTATTGCCGCGTCAGTATGTCAACAACATCAACCGCAGTGCAAAAGTGACACTGAACGATCAGACCATTCTCACCGGCACCATTGTCGCCGCCGATGATAAGTCCTTTACGCTCGCGGTGAAAATTCCGCCCAAAAAGAAAGAAATTCAAAACAGGGAAATCGCTTATGCCGATTGCCTTAAGACGCAAATAATTGTATCGTTTAAATAATAAAAACACCCTTTGTGTTATGGAAACAATGAATCTGGTTGAATCCTTCAGCGAATTTAAAGACTCCAAAGCCATCGACAGGCCAACGCTGATGAAAATTCTGGTGGATATTTTCAAACATATCCTTGCCAAGAAATTCGAAGTTGCCGACAATTTCGATGTGATCGTCAATACATCGACCGGCGATCTTGAAATCTGGAGGAGCCGAATAATAGTAGCAGACGAAGATGTAACAAATCCCAACATGGAAATTGCTTACAGCGAAGCTGTGAAAATTGAACCTGACTTCGAAGTCGGCGAGCAGGTTGTTGAACCTTTCGGAATTACCCAGTTCGACCGTCGCGACATTCAGAGCATTCATCAGATGCTGAAGGCCAAGGTGATGGAATTTGAAAAGGAAAACATTTATCAGAAATACAAAGACCGCATTGGTGAAATCGTAGCCGGAGAAGTGAACCAGGTCTGGAAAAAGGAATTGCTTGTTCTTGACGATGAGGATTATGAATTAGTGCTGCCGCGCGCCGAAATGATCCCTTCCGATTTTTATAAAAAAGGCGAATCCATCCGCGCCGTTGTTGAGCGGGTTGAATTTAAAAACAACACTCCTTTCGTCATTCTTTCGCGCACATCGCCTGCATTTCTCGAACGTCTCTTCGAAATGGAAGTACCTGAAATCTTCGACGGACTTATTACAATCCGCAAGATTGTTCGTCAACCTGGCGAAAGAGCCAAGGTTGCCGTTGAATCCTACGATGACCGCATCGATCCTGTTGGCGCATGCGTTGGCATGAAAGGCTCACGTATCCACGGAATCGTACGCGAACTCCGCAACGAAAACATTGATGTTATTAATTTTTCAAACAATCTCTCTGTTTTTGTCAGCCGCGCTCTCAGCCCCGCCAAACTGTCCTCGCTCAATATTAATGAAGAAACAAAAACCATCGAAGTATATCTCAAGCCTGATCAGATTTCGCTTGCCATCGGTAAAGGCGGACAAAACATCAAGCTGGCATCAAAGCTTGTTGATTATGAAATTGAGGTCTTCCGTGATGTGGAATCAGAAGAGGATGATGTCGATCTGATGGAATTTGCAGATGAAATCGATCCATGGATTCTCGAGGAGTTGAAGAAAATCGGTTGCGACACCGCCAAAAGCGTGCTGGAACTGCCGAAAGAAGAACTTGTCAGACGCACCGACCTTGAAGAAGAAACTGTGGATGAAGTTATCCGCATTCTGCAAAGTGAATTTGAATAACACAAAAATGCGGGGGTTCGGGAACCTTGCCCTTCCGGAACCCCTGTCATTTAAGTCAGTGAATAAAATTTTGTAATTTTACAGCGTTTTCAGGAACCGAAAAACAAGATATGGACAATAACCAGGGAGTAAAAAGATTAGCAAAAGTCGCAACTGAATTCAATGTTGGGGTTCAAACCATCATGGAATTTCTGAACAAGAATGGTTTTCCTGTTGACAATCCCAATGCGAAAATCGGCCCGGATGCATACAATGCATTGCTGAAAGAATTCTATTTGGATAAGACTGAGAAACAGGAAAGCATGAAGATATCGCTTTCATCGAAAAAGGAACCGGCAGCCGATGAAACTGCTGTTGTTCCCGAAGAAACAAAACCCGCTAAGGAAGCCCCTGTCAAGGAAGTTCCGGTTAAAGAAACACCTGCTAAAGAAGCACCCGCAGAAGAAGTCGTTGTTCCTGAAAAAGAGAAGAAACAAGCTGTAGAAGAAAAACCCGAACCCAAGGTAAAACCAAAAGTGATCGGGAAAATCGACCTCGATGACATTCAGTCAAAAGGTAAAAAGAAACCTGCTGCAAAGAAAACCGAAGAAGTTGTAGAAGAAAAACCGGTTGAAGAAGTAAAGAAACCCGAACCTGAAAAACCTGCAAAGGAAGTTGTACGGAAACCCGCTCCCGAAGAGCACAAGGTAAAGGTTGAACTGCCGGGTGTGAAACTGGTCGGCAAGATTGAGGTCGATAGTATTGGAAAGAAACCGAAAGGTAAAAAAGAGGAAAAAGTACATCCTGCAAAAAAACACGCTGCAAAAAAAGAAGAGGAACTGGTTGCAGAAAAAAAACCGGAAATCATACCCGAGCCCGCTGTTATTCCTCCGGTTGAGGAACAAGCTCCGGAAACCGCTCCGGCAGAAGATGAAAGATATATCAAGACTGAATTCGTGGTGTTGACCGGCCCGAAACAGGTTGGCAAAATCGATGTCACTCAGTTTGAGAAAAAACCGGCAGCGAAAGAAGAAGGCGGTGCAGATAAAAATCGTCAGAACCGAGGTGGAGATAAAAAGCACCGCCCACGCATTCAGAAAAAAGAGTCCGTTTCACCTGCAACACATGAAATAAAAAGTCCTGAAAAAAGCAAAAGCAGAATTCAGAAACCAAAGCGTAATGAACCACGCCCGGCCATTTCTGAAGAAGATATCCAGAAGCACATCAAAGAAACACTCTCTCAACTGCAGGGAGCTCCCAAATCAAAATCCTCGAAATACCGCCGCCTGAAACGCGATGCTTTCCAACAGCAGCGCATTGAGGAAATGGAAGAACTTGAAAAGGAACAAAACATTCTGAAAGTGAATGAATTTATCACGGTCAGCGAGCTTGCCACCATGATGAATGTGCCTGCTGTAAAAGTCATCCAGAGCTGTATGAGTCTTGGACTTTTTGTCTCGCTCAATCAGCGCCTCGATGCCGAAGCCATCACCATTGTTGCATCTGAATTTGGTTACGATGTGAATTTTATTTCACTTGAAGACGAACAGATTGTTGCCGATGATGATGAAGACACACCCGAAAGCCTGATTACCCGCGCTCCGGTGGTTACCGTTATGGGTCACGTCGATCATGGTAAAACATCCTTGCTCGACAACATCCGTAAAAGTAACATCATTGCCGGTGAGTCTGGTGGTATCACGCAGCACATCGGTGCCTATGAGGTAACACTTGAAAGCGGAAGAAAAATCGCGTTCCTCGATACGCCAGGTCACGAAGCATTTACCGCCATGCGTGCCCGTGGAGCCAAAATCACCGACGTTGCCATCATTGTTATTGCTGCCGACGATCAGGTGATGCCGCAAACCATCGAGGCCATCAACCACGCCCGTGCAGCCGGCGTTCCGATGGTTTTTGCCATCAGCAAAATTGATAAACCCGGCGCTAATCCTGAAAAAATCAAGGAACAGCTTGCCAATATGAACCTTCTTGTTGAGGACTGGGGTGGCAAATATCAAAGTCAGGAAATCGATGCAAAACACGGTGTCAATGTAGATGCATTGCTCGAAAAAGTGCTGCTCGAATCCGACATGCTTGATCTCAAAGCAAATCCCGACAAGCTTGCTACCGGTTCTGTTATTGAATCATCACTCGACAAAGGCCGCGGATATACGGCCACCATTCTTGTACATGCAGGAACTCTTCATGTGGGCGAAATTGTTCTCGCCGGCAGTTATTATGGCCGTGTGAAAGCAATGTTCAACGAACGTAACCAACCCGTTATAGAAGCCGGACCAAGTACTCCTGTGCTCATCCTCGGCCTCAACGGCGCTCCTGCAGCCGGTGACAGACTCTCCAGCTATAAGGATGAAAAAGTTGCAAAGGAAATTGCACTCAAACGTCAGCAACTTTTACGTGAACAATCGCTCAGAACACAGAAACACATCACACTCGATGAAATCGGCCGCCGTATTGCCATCGGTGATTTCAAGGAACTCAATATCATTGTCAAGGGCGACGTGGACGGCTCTGTTGAAGCGCTATCCGATTCATTGCTCAAGCTCAGTGCAAGCAGTGTTCAGGTCAATGTCATTCACAAGGCCATCGGCGGTATCACCGAATCCGACGTACTGCTCGCAACAGCTTCAAACGCCATCATCATTGGCTTCCAGGTTCGTCCCAGCGTTGCTGCACGCAAGTTAGCCGAAAGCGAAGAAATTGATATCCGCACCTATTCTGTGATTTACGATGCCATCGAAGAAGTGAAGGCTGCTATGGAAGGTATGCTTGAACCGAAAATCGAAGAAAAAGTCGTTGCCAGCGTCGAAGTCCGCGAAGTGTTTAAAATATCGAAACTCGGAACCATTGCCGGCTGTATGGTGCTTGATGGAAAAATTACTCGCAGCAGCAAAATCCATCTCATCAGAAATGGCATTGTGGTTCATACCGGTACTCTGGCTTCACTGAAACGTTTCAAAGATGACGTTAAAGAAGTTATGCCAGGTCAGGATTGCGGTATCGGAATTCACAATTTCAATGATCTGAAAGCCGGTGATATTATCGAGGCTTACTCGGAAATCGAAGTCCAGCGCAAACTGTAAAACAGCGGTCAGCTTTCAGCGAAGTCCCGTCCGCAAGGCACGGGATAATCAGCAATCAGCATTATGTGCCGACCGAAGCGTCGGTGCTCTGTACAAAAGCTGAATTGTTATGCATTGTACTTTATGCTTGGCGCTCCCTATGCTGCATGCGTATACATCATCCTTCAGTTTTTCAAATTTACAAAGCTGATTACTCATACGGCGTTGTGCGTTGAGCATTGAGCGTTGTGCTATAAATTTGTATTTTTGCAAAAAACCATCCGCATGGAAGCATCCCTGTTTTCAGTGTCGCCGGTCGACGGCCGCTACAGCGATAAAACGCGTGTCCTTCAACAGTATTTCTCGGAATTTGCATTGATCCGGTACCGCGTTCTGGTCGAAGTTGAATATTTCATTGCGCTTCAGTCGCTGAAAATTACCGCGCTCAAAGGTCTTTCTGAAAAGAAGACAGAGGCATTGCGTGGAATTGTGGAAAACTTCAGCCAGAGCGATGCACAGCGCATCAAGGATATTGAAAAAGTCACCAACCACGATGTAAAAGCGGTTGAATACTTTCTGCGTGAAAAATTTGATGAACTGAAACTGAACGATTATAAAGAATTCATTCATTTCGGACTTACCTCGCAGGACGTGAACAACACAGCGTTTCCGATGATGCTGCGCGACGCATTGAACAATGCGGTTGTTCCCGAAATTGAATCCGTTCTTAAAACACTCAAAACACAGGCAAAAGACTGGAACAAAATTCCGATGCTTGCACGCACACACGGACAGCCGGCTTCACCAACTACCCTCGGAAAAGAAATGGCTGTTTTCGCCGAGCGAATCGAAAATCAACTTGCACTATTGAAGAAAATTCCGGCCAGCGGAAAATTCGGTGGTGCCACCGGAAATTTTAATGCACATCATGCTGCATTTCCCGATACCGACTGGGTGAAATTCGCCAATAATTTTCTTAAAAACAATCTGGGCCTCATCCGGCAGCAGACAACAACACAGATTGAACACTACGATATCATGTCCAATACCTTCAGTGTTCTCGCTGCCATCAATACCATTCTGATTGATTATTCGCGCGATATCTGGATGTACGTCATGATGGAATATTTCAAACAGAAAGTAAAAAAGGATGAAGTCGGTTCTTCCGCCATGCCGCATAAAGTGAATCCGATCGACTTTGAAAACGCAGAAGGAAACCTCGGTATAGCGAATTCTCTGTTGCGTCATTTTTCCGAAAAGCTTCCCATATCACGCCTGCAGCGCGACCTGACAGACTCAACGGTAATCAGAAACATTGGAGTTCCTCTTGCACACATGCTTATATCGTTGAAATCGCTGCAGAAAGGAATGGGAAAACTCCTCATCAATCCTGAAAAAATCAGCAGCGATCTTTACCTTAACTGGGCTGTGCTGGCTGAACCGATACAAACCATTCTGCGCAGGGAAAAATATCCCGATCCGTACAACGCCCTTAAAAATCTTACACGTGGAAACGAGCATGTGACGCGCGAAAGCCTGCACAAATTCATCGACACACTTAAAGTTAGTGCTGCTGTGAAAAAGGAACTCAGAGCGCTTACACCTGAGAATTACACAGGTATTCACTGATGGCAGCACAACACGGAATCGATTATTCTTTTGTCACCGACGGCGGGCCCATCTATTATGAAACTTCGCCGGGGCGCTTCATCGTGGAGCCGTGGAATGCCTATTCATCGCTTGTGTTCCTGATACCGGTAATTTATTTTCTGATCATTCTGCGCGGTCAATACCGCAAACAAGGATTTGTTGTGTTTTACACATTGCCGCTTCTTTTTACCGGCGGTATCGGCAGCACGCTCTATCACGCATTCCGCAGCCACCACTGGCTGATGGCGCTCGATGTTTTTCCAATGTTCTTGTTGTCCCTCGGTGTTGCATTTTTCTTCATGCAGCGATTGTTCCGTAACTGGTATCTGCCGCTCATTATCATTATTGCATCCGGACTCATACGTGGATATTTTTTCAACACACTGCCCATTCAGCAAGCCATTAACATCGGATATTTCATTGTCGGATTCGTCATCTTTGTCCCTGCCCTGCTCTACGCCTGGCGCAGCGAATGGAAAGCCATCGGACATCTGCTGGGGGCTGTTCTGTTTCTGGCTCTGTCACTGTTTTTCCGCTTGTACGATGACAATCCCGTGCAGCCAATGTCGCAGGGAGTTCACTGGTTGTGGCATCTGTTCTCAGCTGTGGGAGCGCTTTTCGCAGGATTGTATATTGTCCGCACAAACAAAAAATCATAGCGACAATCGTGTAATGTTTGTCCTTGACATCGTCGTATTATTATTAGCTTCGTCTCAGAGCACCGACGCTTCGGTCGGCACATAATGCTGATAGCTGAAGGCTGCTCGTTCTCGACATGTGTTATACCCACCGCATGCCGCAAGCTGCATGCCGCAAGCCCTGTCCTTGCCATTATTCTTGTCCACAACCAAACTCACTACTGACCACTCACAACTCAACACTATCAATAGGTCACTGTGACTCTTCCGATCAGATTCTGCTTTTTCCCTTCGAGATCTACGTACCAGACCTTCCACACGTAAACGCCCGTCTGAACTAGCTCTCCGGTGTCCTGCATCGTACCGTCCCACGCATGATTGATGTCGGTAGTAACAAATATCAGTTGTCCCCAGCGATTGTAAATCCGCATTTCATAATTGTCAACCGACCATCCCGCGCCGAAAGGCATGAACCAGTCGTTGCGGCCATCACCGTTTGGTGTAATTGCATTGGGAATATACAACAATTCATCAGCGTCCACATGTATCGGCAATGACGTCGTATCGTAGCACCCAAAGCTGTTTCCAGCAATTAATGTGATGTCGTAATTGCCGCTGTTCGGAAATTCATGCATTGGGCTTTGCTCTGTGGAGCTTTCGCCATCGCCAAAGTCCCAGTTCCAACTGCCGGCTCCAACACTGATGTCCACCATGTTTACGCCCGGATCGCTCAGACTCGGATTGGTCGGGAAATAATAAAATGATGCGATCGGATTCGGATATACCTGAATATAATTCGGAAATGAAACCGACGCTGTACAACCGTGATTGCTGGTTACAGAAAGATTGATTCCATACATGCCCGGAGCGGTGTACTGATGAAACGCACCACCAGCAGAAACAGAAGTATAGCCATCACCAAACTGCCACAGCCATGAAGTGATCGTTCCGTCGCCGACTGTCGTCAGATCAGTGAAAACAACATCCAGCGGAAGACAGCCTTCCTGCGGTGCTGCAGCAATATTCACCTGCGGAATTTCCCACACGTTCACCTGATGAATCACCGTATCACGACAACCAATCGTGTTCACAACAATCAATGTTACGTTGTAATTGCCTGCGGTATCATATACATGATTGAAACTTGGCGTGTAGTTGTCGTTTCCATCGCCCAGATCCCATGTCCAGCCAATCACATTGCTTGTTGCACCGCTGCTTTGATTCATAAATGCCGTTGCATTTCCCTGACAAACAGATGTCGATAAGAATTCTGCCGTCGGTGCTTCGAGCACCAGAACCTGATGCGATGTGGAATCTGAAATTCCTGCGGTATTCGTTGCAATCAGCGTAACAGTGAACACACCTGAATTGTAATAGGTATGCTGCGGATTCTGCAATGCTGAACTGTAGCCGTCGCCAAAATCCCAGTACCAGTAATCAATGGTTCCTGCGCCTGTGACAGAAAGATCAGTAAATGTCATCGGCGTTTTTGCACACACGGTATCTGCAATGAAATCCGCATCTACCAAAGGCAGAACAGTTACCGGAATTGTTGTGGTATCTGAACACCCGAAGTTGTTGAACACAATAAGTGTCACATCATACGTGCCAGGTGAAGCATAGGTATGGAGCGGATTCTGAAGTGCTGAAGAACTTCCGTCATCAAAGTCCCAGCTCCACGAAATGATGGTACCAAGCATGGTTGTTGACTGATCCGTGAATGTTGTCGGATTGCCCTGTGTAACCAATGTGGCGCTGAAATCGGCCACAGGCCTTGGGTTGACAACTATATTGTGCAGTATGGAATAAGTGCAACCTGCAGCATCAGTCACTGTCAATAAAACATTGTAAGTGCCCGAAACCGGGTACAGATGCGTCGGATCTTCGAGTGTTGAAGAAGTGCCGTCGCCGAAATTCCAGAACCACGCAAGAGCCGGCACATTCGGATTGAGTGTGAAATCATTGAATACAGTTGCTTCACCAACACATTCCTGAGTAGCCGTAAAATCCCAGTTCAAGCCAGGTTGAATGGTCACGGGCATCGTCAGCGAATCGGAACAACCGCGGTCATTGTACACATACAATGTCACGTCATACGTTCCTGTTGCGAAATAATAATGCGCCGGACTCACCTGCCCCGACATGCTCAGATCATCAAAGTCCCACATGTATCCGACAATGTTACTGCCATTGCCCTGCGAGGCATTGGTGAAATAAACGATGCCCTGGGTGCATGAAAGTGTATAGGTGAAATCAGGAATCGGAAGCGAATCAACAACAATGGCTTCAGTTGCGGATGATACGCATTGATTGACATCAGTCACTGTCAGAGTCACATCGTAAAATCCTGAATTGCTGTACTGATAATCCGGATACTGCTGAGTGGCAGTTCCTGTTCCGTCGCCGAAGTCCCAGAGCCAGCTCTGAAGCGCACCTCCATTGGAATAAGTATCGTCATAAAAATTTGTCGGCGAGCCCATGCAGGCAATGTCCGAATGAAAATCAACCACCGGATTCGGCCATACAAGCGCATTCTGCGTGAGTGTGTCGAAACAACCATTTACATTTTCAACAATCAGTGTCACTGGATATGTAGTCGTATTCAGCACTGCAGCGTAATTGTATGATGGACTTTGCAAAGCGGATGTCCCTGCGCCATCACCAAAATTCCAGCTCCATGCAGTAATGGCGCCACCTATAGATGTTGAGGTATCGGTAAACTGCGAAGCCGATCCCGAACAAACACTGTCTGAAATAAAAGCTGCAACAGGCGATGGATAAATCGTCGCAGGAATGGTGACGCTGTCTTCGCATCCGTTCTGATCAGTCACCCACAAAACCACATTGTACGTCGTTACGGATGTTGTGGTGGCATATTGGTATGAAGGATTCTGAACAATGGATGTTCCGCTGCCATCACCAAAATCCCAGTCCCAGTCCGTTATATTTCCCCCGGTGCTGCCGGAAGCATCGGTAAACTGGCTTGGGTAGCCTGAACAGGCCGATATGGAATTGAAAGAAGCAATGGGTAATGGATTCACAACAATCTGGATTGTTGTGTCATGAACACAACCGTTAACATCAGTCACTTCAAGATTGACATTGTAATTGGTCGGAACCATTACCGTCGCATAAGTGTACGCCGGATTCTGCAATGCCGATGTTCCGGTGCCATCACCGAAATCCCAGGTCCACGCATTCAGGGCGCCACCATTACTGAAAGAATTGTCATCGAAGATGGTATTTGATCCCGTGCAGGCCGCATTGGCTGCGAAATTCACAACTGGCAGCGGATTCACAAGCACAGGATGAATCACTGTATCACGGCAACCATTCGCATCTTCAATCATCAGTGTTGCGTTGAAAATCTGCGGCACACCCGACGAAGCATAGGTGTATTGCGGGTTTTGAAATGCCGATGTTCCCATACCATCACCGAAATCCCAGCTCCATGCATTGATTGCTCCCGCGATAGCTGCAGACATATCTGTGAAATCAGTCGCATCACCGGCACAGGCGGTATCAGCGCTGTACGCTGCTAACGGTTGCGGATTGACCGTAACCGAATGCGTAACCGTATCCGGACATCCGTTGTCATCGTATGCTATCAATGTAACATTGAAAGTCAGCACAGAAGCGGATGGCGCATAAGTGTGCTGTGGATTCTGCAACGCCGATGTATTGCCGTCACCGAAATTCCAGGCCCAGGTATTCATTACACCGGCAGCCGGAACAGAAAGATCTGTAAAGCTGGTCGGAAGCCCTGAACAGGCTGTTGTTGCAGCAAAATCAGCCGTTGGTTGCGGATGCAGCGAAATGTTCAGACTTACTGTATCAGCGCATCCATACTGGTCTTCAACAATCAGTGATACTGAAAAACTGATGCCTCCGCTTACGTATGTATAAGTTGGATTTTGCAGATTTGACACTCCGCCGGGTTCTCCGAAATTCCAGTCCCAGCTATTGATGACGCCACTTCCTGCATGCGATGTATCGACAAACGAAGTCGGGAAACCAAGACAGGCAACACTCGACATGAATCCTGCCTCAGGAAGCGCATAGACAGTTGTGTTCTGTAAAACAGTATCTGCACAATTCCACGAATTCATGACAATGAGCTCCACCGGATAGGTGCCCGGTGTGCCGAAATCATTCTGGGCATTCTGTATGGCAGAAATATTCCCGTCACCGAAATCCCAGTCCCAGCTGATGATTGATGCAGCATTCGGAATACTCGCATCAGTGAAATAGGTTGTTTCTCCGAAACACACATTGGTGAAGCTGAACTGAGCCATTGGTGCGGGTTTTACAAACACAAGCTGCTGCACGGTATCGAAACAGCTGCTGGTATTTCCGACAATCAGCTGAACAGTGTAACTGCCCGCTGCAGCATAGATATGATCAGGGTTCTGAAGGTTCGAAGTCGTACCGTCACCAAAATCGTATTCCCAGTAGTTGATTGTAAAACCAAAGTTCTGTGAGGTGTCTGTGAAATGTGTCGGCAACCCAAGACAAACCGAATCAGCCATGAAGCCCGAAACGGGGAGCGGACTTACACGTATGCTGTCCGATGTTGTATCGGTACATCCGTACTGATCGACAACAATCAGTGTTACCAGGAAACTGTCAATGACCGCATACTGATAAGTCGGGTTCTGATTGGTTGATGAACCGCTGCCATCGCCGAAATTCCAGTTCCATGAATTCAATGTGCCGCTGCCCGGAACCGATGTATCGGTAAAATTAATATCCCGGTTGAGACAGGTTCCGGAATATGAGAATGAAGCAGCAGGAAGCGCATAAACAGTCACATTCTGAATAAGTGTATCTGAACAACCGTTGGTGTTTTCCACAATCAGCGTCACGGAATACACTCCAGCGGCGCCATACAGATGCTCCGGATTTTGAAGTGCCGATGTGTTTCCATCACCGAAATCCCAGGACCAGCTGTCGATGAGAGATCCGTGAGCAATGCTCTGATCGGTGAATTGTGTTGTATCGTTGAAACATACTGGCGGCGCTGCAAACAATGGCTCCGGAAGTGAATCTGCAACCACGGTATGTTGCACCGTGTCAGCGCATCCTGAATTACTGCTGACAATCAACGTCACCAAAAACGATCCCGATGTCGCGTATGGATGCACCGGATTCTGCAAAGCAGAAGTGTTGCCGTCACCGAAGTCCCAGGCCCAGCTGACTATCGTGCTTCCGTTGGCAGCAGATGCATCGGTAAAAGTAATGGGCTGCCCCGCACAGCTGGTGTCATGCGAGAATTCAGCGGTCGGTCGCGGAAAATAATTCACCGGATTTGTAACGGTGTCGCTGCAGCCATTGCTATTGAACACAATCAGGGTGACATTATATGTTCCCGTATCAGCATAAAAATATTGCGGATTCTGCACTGTCGATGTTCCGCTGCCATCGCCGAAATTCCAATCCCATGAAACGATGGTTCCACCGTTGGCCAGCGATGTATCAGTGAAATTGACAGGATCTCCTTCGCACGCCGAAACCACAGTAAATCCAGCAATGGGCAAAGGGTACACTGTGACCGGAAGCGTGACCGAATCCATACAGCCCGTGGCGGAAGTCACAACCAGCGTGACATTGTAAGTCCCTGCCACAGCATACAGATGAGAAGGATTCTGCAGCGCCGATGTAATGCCGTCTCCGAAATCCCAGTCCCAGTCAACAATAGCGCTGCCATGCGGAATTGAATTGTCAGTAAAATTGATTGTCTGATACAAACAGGCATTGTTTGCAGCAAAGGCTGCATCAGGGATAGAGTCAACCATTACGGAATGCAAAATCGTATCGCTGCACCCGAACTGATTTGCAACAATGAGCGAAACCGTGTACAGGCCAGGGCCGGCATAAGTGTGTGTCGGATTTTGGTTTGTGGATGTATTGCCATCGCCGAAATTCCATTGCCACGAATTGATAGGCCAGCCGTAGGTTTGCGATGCATCGGTGAACGATGTCGGATTGCCTGCACACACAACATTGAAAGTGAAATCAGCCAGCGGAATGGGCGCCACATACACCGGAAGTGTGATGGTATCAACGCAGCCGATATTTGTTTCAACAATCAGTGTGACATTGTAATCGCCGGTATCCGCATAAATGTATGTTGGACTCTGCACTGACGATGTTCCGCTGCCATCGCCGAAATCCCAGTCCCAGCTAATAATAGTACCAAACGGAGCAGTGGACTGATCGGCGAAAACCGTTGCAGAACCAACACAGGCCGTGTCAGCTTCGAAATCTGCAATTGGTGGCGGACTCACCGGAACGGAATGCGAAATGGTGTTGACACAACCCTTGGCATCAGTAACAGTCAGCGTTACAGTGAAGTTTCCTGCTGATCCGAAAATATGAGCCGGGTCTTCGAGTGTGGAGGTATTTCCATCGCCGAAGTTCCAGAAATAGCTTACAATCGGCGCTCCACGGCCATAGGACTGATTGGTGAAAGTTGTCGGGTCGCCCACACAGACCGTATCCCATGCAAACTGAACAAAAGGAAGAGTATCGACATGAACGACGTGAGTCATGATCGCGGTACAACCCGCATCGGATGTTACTGTCAGGGTTGCATTGAAATCGCCCCAGCCGGTGTAGGTATAGGTGGGATTCTGCGCGGTGCTGGTACCACCATCACCGAAATTCCAGTTCCATGTATCAATGGCTGAACTCAGCGCCCAGCTTGAATCAACAAAATGTGTCGGATCGCCAAAACAAACCGTATCATATGAAAACTGCGCGTAGGTCTGACTTACATACACCAGATCCTGAAACGAAGTCATGCCGCAGCCATTCACCGAGCTGTTGTTGGCGGTAAGTGTGACCACATAAACGCCGGTATCACCATAGGCGTGCGATATGGTCTGTTGCGGATTGGAACCTGCCGGAACCAGCATCGGGCCTAATGTTGTGCCGTCACCGAAATCCCAGGTGTACCATGTAGCAGAAGTAGCTGCACAAAGATTGGGTTGTGAAACATTGATGAATACTGCATTTTCGCCAACACAAACCGAATCATCCACAATGTTGAAAATCGCTTCGGGCGGCTCATACACACGCACAGGCGACCAGGAGGACTGCGAAAAATCGCACACATTCTGCGCTGTTAGCGTGACAGCGTAATTGGTCATGGCACCTCCGACGCAACCAGAAATGACGTAGTTGTGACAAATGGTCTGCCCGACAGAAGACGTCGGCAGCGTTTCGGTCACACCATCTCCCCAGGTTATGGTCATCAGTGTTGATGCTGACACGTTCTGACTCATGTTGACCACACAGACATTCAGCGGAGCACAGCCGACATTGCTTCCGACCGGAGGTCCGATGAGCGAAGCAACCGGATTGCTTTCAACCGTGGCGGTATCTGTAAACACGGTCTGGCAGCCGTTTGTACCAACTGCGGTTATAGTGACGACATAATAACCGATATCGGTGTACACATGGTTCAGTGGGTTCGTACCATCAAACAGCGCCGGTGGTGCTGACGACAATGGCGTTCCATCACCCCAGTCAATGGTATATGAATTTATGCAGCCCGCATCGGGAGAGAAATTGAAAACATGCAGCGTATCGGAAATCGAAGAGGTATCGGTATGACAGAAAATAAATCCGTTGGGTTCGAAATAAAATACATTGGGCTGTTGCAAAACGGAGACCTGATGCGAGATCGTCGATGTACAGCCATTCTCGTCCGTAACGGTGAGGGTAGCATTGAAATTCTGCGTACCGCATCCATACGAAGTATAAACATGTGTTGGGTTCTGCAAAACCGATGTCTGGCCGTCGCCGAAATTCCATGAATATGTCAGCCCGCCTCCACTGCCTGTAAAGGTGAATCCGGTGGTACTGCCGGAACAGCCATTGTTCGGATTGAAAGTAAACTGCGCCACCGGCAGAGGATCGACCATAACAGGCAAGGTCACCACATCAGTGCAGCCCGAAGAATCTGTCACTGTCAGCGTTACGTTATAGGTCCCGCTGCCCGGAAAATTGTGGTTTGGATTCTGATTGCCACTTCCGGGCGAAGCATCGCCGAAATCCCACTGCCAGTCAACGATCTGACCAACGCCAGTCAGGTAGCTGCTGTCGGAGAAACTTATAACACTGTTGTTACATTGACGCGTATATGTAAACCATGCATTTACCGGGCATTGGGCCAAAGCCCCAAAACCGGAAAACAAAAGTGAAACAAACAATAATAATTTTCCCACCCGACGCATATGGTTTTAGACTGTTCAGATTCTTTAATGAAAAACAATCGTTGCAAATTTAATATATACCGTCTGAGTTTTTCAACATAAAACGAAAATCCGGGCATATTATCAGGTAGCATTTGGTTAACAGCAGCGAGGTAGTCATCGCCAAATTGTCCAAACAGCAATGATTACAATACTAATATTCAATCATATGCACCCCGCTCTGGGTGGTCGAAGCACGAAACATGCCTGTGGTGTTGAAATCAACCACGATGTTTCCGGCAGCATCAATTCCGATCATTCCGCCAGTACCTCCGGCTGGAAGCAGCACATCAAACAACACTGCATGCATGGCTTCTTTCAGCGTCTGCTTTCCATATTTCATGCGGGCAACAACATCATAGGCCACTGCGTAACGGATGAAAAATTCGCCATGCCCCGTGCATGAAATGCCCGCCCAGCGGCTGTCAGCATAGGTGCCTGCTCCTATCACGGGACTGTCGCCGATGCGGCCCCATTTCTTCATCATCATTCCACCGGTGCTTGTGCCTGCGCAGATATTTCCGTAAATGTCGCGCACAACACAACCCACCGTTCCGTTTTTATCAGATTTTATTTTTTCAAATTTTCTTTTCATTTCATCTGTCACGAAATAGCTGCTGTCAACTATTTCGAGCCCCTGCTGTGCTGCAAATTGTTCAGCACCGCGACCAGCCAGAAACACATGTTGCGAATTTGTCATCACTCTCAGCGCTGCCAGAATCGGATTTTTGATTGTACGGACACCCGCAACAGCACCGGCTTTGAGCGTCGTGCCATCCATGACAGAAGCATCAAGTTCCGCAATGCCGTCATCCGTCAAAACCGCACCACGTCCGGCATTGAACATGGGATTGTTTTCCATTTTTACTATAACAGCCGTAACAATTTTTATGGCTGAATCACCGGCAAGCGCCATGCTGTCGGCCATTGCAAGAACATCTTCGAAAAAATGACTGTAGTCGTTTTTCTGTGCGGGCGTAAAAGTTTTTGAGTCAAAATTCCCTGCTCCGCCATGCAGAACAACCGAGTAACTCTTCGTTTGTGGAAAAGCAAATTCAACCGCAAATACGGCAATAATGAAAATCAGACTGCGTATATATCTCATTATTTCACGGATTTGCGCAACTCGAAGTTTTTGCCGAGATACACTTTGCGCACATATTCATCTTCTGCAAGTTCTTCGGCAGAACCGGCCTTGATAATCGATCCCTCAAACAGAAGATAGGCGCGATCGGTGATCGACAAGGTTTCATGCACGTTGTGGTCTGTAATCAATATGCCAATGTTTTTATCACGCAGCCTGGCCACAATTTCCTGAATGTCCTCCACAGCAATGGGATCAACTCCGGCAAAGGGCTCATCGAGCAGAATGAAATGCGGATCGACCGCCAGTGCCCGTGCGATCTCTGTGCGGCGACGCTCGCCACCACTGAGCTGAATGCCTTTGCTCTTGCGGATTTTCTGAAGACCGAATTCATCCAGAAGCTTTTCGACTTTATCATTCTGCTCCTGCTTACTGAACTTTGTAAATTCAAGAACAGACCTGATGTTATCTTCAACACTAAGCTTGCGGAATACGCTTGCTTCCTGTGCCAAATATCCGATTCCCTTCTGCGCCCTGCGGTACATGGGCAGCTCGGTTATTTCTTCCGAATCAAGAAACACTTTGCCTTCATTCGGTTTGATGAGGCCGACAACCATGTAAAACGAAGTGGTTTTGCCGGCACCATTGGGTCCAAGCAATCCGACAATCTCGCCCTGATTGACTTCGAAGGACACGCCCTTTACGACTGTGCGCGACTTATAACGTTTTACTATGTTTTCTGCCCTGAGTTTCATTGTTCAAACTTACAAAAAAACAAATTAATGAAGTGAAACGGTAAAGTGTTTAATGTATTCTGCACCGGTTGGCTTCAGCAAACTTTCATACAGAATTATTTCCTTTACATCGGATTCATTGAAACAAAAACCGCTGTATTTATCAACTGTTTCAGCAAGCAATTTCCTGTCACCGATCTGTTTTATCCGCGCCAGTGTAAGATGCGGAACAAAATTCTGACGATCGTATTCAAAGCCGCGATTCACCAGAGAAATTTTCAGTTTTCCGAACCAGACACGACATGTGTCCTCAGGTGCAACATGCGTCCACAACACTTTTGGTGCATACGAAGATCCGAAAACACCGAGAGATTCAAGTCTGAATTTCACTGATGATTCTTCAGCAAAAGCTTCCTGCATGGCTGCCTGAATTTCTCCAATCCGGCTTTGCGGCGTCTCACCCAGAAATTTCAATGTCATATGCAATTGACCGGGCTTTGCCCAGGAAAAACGATCGCGTGAAAATATCTGTCTTATGTTGGCAAATTCCTGCAACAATGTTTCGGATGGGATTACTTCGAAAGCTATGAACAGACGTGGATTCATGATCAGAGAACCGAATTGCGGTGAAGATTGAGTTTAAGTACCGTGAAGAGCATCAGCGTAAATGCCCAAAGCGACGAACCTCCGTAACTCACGAACGGGAGCGGGATTCCGATTACCGGTACCAGCGCAATGGTCATTCCGATGTTGACAAAAAAATGCAGAAAGAAAATTCCGGCAACCGAATAGATATAATACCGGCTGAACTCAGATCGCTGCTTTTCCGCCATCATCACAAGCCGTATCAGAAGAAAAACATACAGCAACACAATGATGGAGCTGCCAACAAATCCCCACTGTTCACCGATGGTGCAGAAAATAAAATCGGTGGTTTGCTCCGGAACAAAATTGTATTTTGTTTGTGTTCCCTGCAGAAATCCTTTTCCCGCAAAACCGCCGGAGCCAATGGCAATGAGCGATTGATTCACATTGAAAGCAGAGCCCTTCGGATCGTATTCTTTTCCGATGAGCACATTGATTCTGTCCTTCTGATGCGGTTTCAGCACGGTTCCGAAAATATAATTCACGCTGACGATGAAAATCGCTGACGCAAAAAACATGATCAGATAGCGGATGATTTCTTTGCGTTTTTCGCGATACACATAAATCAGCACAGAAAAAATTCCGGCCAGAATCAGAATGAGGACAATCTGTTTAATAAGCAGCGTTGCAACAAAAAGGGCGGCAACATACATTACCAGAAAAACATAAAATCCCGGCATGCCAATCCGGTAAAACAAAAAAAGAAATGAGCCAAAGACAATGGCTGAACCTGTGTCTCCCTGCAGAAATACAAGGAACATCGGAATCAGCACAATCATGAAAATGGCGTTTCTGTTTTTTTTATTGCTGAATTTAATTCCCGGAATACTCAGGAATTTAGCCAGAAACAATGCTGTACCATATTTTGCAAACTCCGACGGCTGCAATTTGACACCCGCACCAAGCTCAATCCAGGCGCGGTTTCCCGAGATCACAGTGCCAAGCACAAGAACAAGCAAAAGCAGTGCAAGAACTCCGATATACACACCAAAAGACATTCTCGGAATAAACCGGGCATCGATGAGCAGAATGGCCAGACCCATCACCACAGAAGTCAGAATCCATATGGATTGACGGCCATAGGCCATTGAAAAATCGAAAATGCCCACAGGTCCTTCGCGGTAGCCGGTTGCAAAAACACTCAGCCAGCCAATGATCATCAGGGCGATGTAAATAAACAACACCCAGAAGTCCATTTTCCCTGTTTTGCTTTCAAGCTGGCTCATTTGTTCGGATTAAGCAGGATTGTATTGAGAATTCTTTCTTCCAGATCCTTGCGTTCAATTTTTCTGTTCAGGTAATATTCAATCATCAGACTCGCAATGGGACCCGCATAGGTGGCACCGAAACCGCTGTTTTCCACCAATACGGCAATGGCGATTTTCGGATTCACTTTTGGAGCAAAGGCAATGAAAACAGAGTGGTTTTTTCTTGGCGGATCCTGCGCTGTACCCGTCTTTGCACAAACCACTACGCCATCCATCTGAGCCACAGTGGCTGTTCCGCTAAGCACGGCCAGTTCCATTCCATCCGCAATAATTTCGTAATACTTTGAATCTATGCCTGTTTCATGACGATCCATGTATTTTGTGTTCATATTTTTTTCGGAACCGATGGCTTTAACAACATGCGGCGTTATGTAATATCCACGGTTGGCAATAATGGCTGTCAGATTGGCGAGCTGCAACGGAGTGGCGCCGATTTCGCCCTGGCCGATGGCCACAGAAACAACTGAATTGGCATGCCATTTTTTATTACCAAACATTCTGTCGTAATAATCAACCTCAGGAACATAGCCGCCAAACTCATTCGGAAGATCAATGCCCAGCGCGTGACCATAACCGAGTTTGTAAATATAATTGCGCCATCGCTCAAATCCCTCGCGCGATGAAGTGAATTTGTCACTGTCAACAAATTTCTTGAAAGCCCAGCAAAACCATGTATTGCACGAATATGCCACAGCACTCCTGATCGCCAGTGGACTGGGATGTGCGTGACAATCGATTGTATGCGCATCGCTCAGTCGATATCCGCCGAAACACGGAAACATGGTTCTGTCATCGAAAATTCCTTCCTGCAATCCGGCAAGTCCATTCACAACCTTGAATGTGCTGCCCGGCGGATAACGAGTCATAATGGCCCGGTTATACAACGGATGATTTTCAACGTCTTCCTGCAGTTCAACGTAATGTTGCGAGCGGGTGCGCCCAACAAGCAGGTTCGGATCATATGACGGCTCACTGACAATAGCAAGTACTTCGCCTGTGGCTGGCTCTATGGCTACTATTCCGCCACGTTTGTTCACCATCAGACTTTCTGCGTAATTCTGCAGTTCAAGATCGAGCGTAGAATATAAATCCTTTCCTGCAACCGGCTTACGATCAAGTTCTCCGTTTTTATAGCTTCCCTGCACCGTATTGTGAACATCCACAACCATCACCCGAAGCCCTTTTTCACCACGAAGCTCTTTTTCGTATGACTTTTCAAGACCGCTGATGCCGATGTAATCTCCTGATCGATAATACGGATCTTTTTCTATCACCATCGGACTGGCTTCCCCGATGTAACCCAGTGTATGCGGTGCTACCGGCATGGTGTACGCACGTTTTGTCCTGCTCTGAATATAGAAGCCTTTGAATTTGAAACTTTCTTCCTGAAAGCGACTGTAAACATCTTCGGGCAAATCGCTGTCCAATATCGACGGCTGATGATACCCCGAAAGATTAGTGGCCTTCTTCATCCGCTTGTCATATTCGTCCCTTGTAATTCCTATAATGCTGCAAAGCCGCATGGTATCAAGGTTTTCAATTTCCCTTGGAATGACCATCAGATCAAAGGTGGCCTTGTTGTACACAATCAGTTTTCCGAAACGATCATACACCAGACCACGTGCCGGATACTCATACATGTAGCGCAGCGCATTGTTGTCGGCCGATTCCTTGTACTTGTCAACGACAATTTGAATCATAAATAATCTGACAATAAAAGCCAGTCCTGTTGCACCAAACAGGAAATAAAAAAAAAGTTTGCGATTGGTATAACTGCGGTTTTCCGACATGGCCTGAATTACACTGCAAAATTAATCTTTATAGCCGAATTTACCGAAAAAACGTTGTGTGATTTAGCTTTGAAGTTTCCGGCAAATTCCGTATTTTTGCATCAAATTCAAACCCTGCAATGAGCGAAGCTATCAAGCATGAGTGTGGAATTGCATTTCTGCGCCTCCGCAAGCCGGCGGAATTTTTTCTGGCAAAATACGGCAACCCTGTTTACGCACTTCAGAAAATGTCGCTGCTCATGGAAAAGCAGCACAACCGTGGTCAGGACGGAGCCGGTCTGGCCTGCGTGAAGCTGGACATGCCCCCCGGAAAGCCCTACATCAACCGCATCCGCAACAATTCTTCCACGCCGATCATCGACACATTCAATCAGGCCTTTGCTCCTTTGCATGAATTGAAAAATGCACAGTCTCCGCGCTATCTCGACATAGATTATCTTAAGGAAAATGTTGAATTCACAGGAGAAGTGTTTCTTGGCCATCTGCGCTACGGAACATTCGGTAAAAACAATATCAAATACGTACATCCCTTTATACGTCCCAATAACTGGAAAACTCGCAATCTGATTTTAGCCGGCAACTTCAATATGACCAATGCCGATGAGCTTTTTCAGAAACTCATTCACATGGGCCAGCATCCGGTTGAAACCGCCGACACGGTGACCATAATGGAACAGATCGGTTATTATCTTGACGAAGAAAATGATTTGCTGTACCAGCGCTATAAAGCTGAGGGATTGTCGCGCATCGACATTTCGCACCACATTGCAAAGGAACTGAATATTGCCAGCATACTACGCAAATCATGCAAGCTTTGGGATGGCGGATACGTTCTGTCCGGCATGATCGGAAACGGCGACTCTTTCGTAATGCGCGATCCATCTGGTATTCGGCCTGCCTTCTATTATGCCGACGACGAAATCGTTGTTGCAACATCCGAACGTCCGGTCATTCAAACCTCGTTCAATATTCATTACGAAAACGTGAAGGAGCTGCTGCCCGGTCAGGCCCTCATTGTCAGAAGCGACGGATCGTATTCCGTTGAACAGATCATCGAACCGAAAGAAGAAAAATACTGTTCATTCGAACGGATATATTTTTCGCGCGGAACCGATGCCGATATTTACAGGGAACGCAAAAAACTCGGCCGGCTCATCGTTCCTCAGGTACTCGAAGCCATCAATTACGATGTTGAAAACACTGTTTTCTCCTATATTCCGAATACGGCAATCGTAGCATTCATGGGCATGTATGCATCGCTGCTGGATTTCACCGACAAAGTGAAACGTGATAAAATCCTGGCGCTTAAAAATCCAACAGCAGAAGCCATCGATGAAATTCTCAGTCTGCATCCGCGCGCTGAAACCATTGCCGTGAAGGATATGAAGATGCGCACTTTCATTACTACTGACAAAGATCGCGAAGACCTGGTCGACCACATATACGATGTCACTTACGGACTTGTACGCAACGGCATTGATAATCTCGTTGTCATTGATGATTCCATTGTGCGCGGAACAACACTGCGACAAAGTATCATTAAAATTCTCGATCGTCTTGAACCCAAAAGCATTCTGGTGGCCTCATCAGCACCGCAGATCCGATACCCCGACTGCTACGGAATCGACATGGCCAAACTCGGCGATTTCATTGCTTTCCGCGCTGCCATTGAGTTGCTGCACGATACCAAACAGACGCATATCATTGATGAAGTGTACAGACTCTGCAATGAACAGATCGGCAAACCAAAAGAAGAAATGGTCAATCACGTGAAGAAAATTTACAAACCATTTACTGCTGCTCAGATTTCGGACAAAATTGCATCGATGATAACACCAAAAGGCATCCATGCAAAAATCAATGTTGTCTATCAGAGTATCGAAAACCTGCATCTGGCGCTGAAAACCAAAGGCGACTGGTATTTCACCGGTGATTATCCTACGCCCGGCGGAAACCGCGTAGTAACCCAATCGTTCATCAATTTCATCGAAGGCCGCAACGAACGGGCTTACTAGCAGCGTTGCCGAGTGGAAAGTTGAAAGTTTGCAAAGTTCATAAAGGCACGTAATAGTTGCCAGCAACAAACGTCACTAATAACTTATAACTCATAACTTATAACTCATAACTTATAACTCATAACTGACCACTCACAACTGACCACTGCAAATGTCTCACCTATATATTCATATACCATTCTGTCATTCAAAGTGTCCCTACTGTGATTTCTTTTCTGTTGCAACAAAGAAATGGCATGGAGAGTTTGTGCAGGCATTGTGCAGGGAAGCGGAGCTCAGGAAAGAAGAAATAAAGGGCGAAGTTGAAACAATATATCTCGGTGGTGGCACGCCATCGCTGCTTACAGAGCCGAAATTCAGCAACATCACTACTGCGGTGAATCAGTTTTTCGATGTTGCTGCTCACGCAGAAGTCACAATTGAAGCCAATCCCGACGATGTCACTTCGGAAAAACTTCTTTTCTGGAAAAGTCAGGGAGTAAACAGACTCAGCATCGGAACACAATCTTTCGACGATGAAGAATTGCAATATCTCGGACGCAGGCACAATGCCGACCGCTCACGTCAGGCTTTGAAAGACGCTGTTCGTGCTGGTTTCGACAATATCAGCGCCGACCTCATTCACGGACTACCGGGTGCGGATCCTGAAATAATACTTCGAAGCATCGAAGAGCTCAGTCAATCCGGCGTGAAACATCTGAGCATGTATTCGCTCACGGTTGAAAAGGGCACCATACTCGAAAATCGCATCAGCAAAGGTCTTCTGAAAAACATAGATGAAGATGAACAAGCCGGAACGTATATTCGTGCCGTTGAAAAAGCGGAAGCATGCGGATTTTTGCAATATGAAATCAGCAACTTTTGTGTACCCGGATTTGAATCGAAACACAACAGCGCCTATTGGAAAGGTGCTCCATACCTTGGTCTTGGGCCATCGGCACATTCCTTCGATGGACAAAAAAGATCATGGAATGTGTCGGATATTCAGAAGTACATAGCCGGAATCAATGAACAGAAGCCGCTTTACGAAAGTGAAACATTGAGTGAGAGAGATATTTACAATGAATTTCTTCTGACGCGTTTGCGCATGGTAAGCGGTATTCTGCTGGAAGAAATGATACAGCTTTTCGGTGAATCCATGACGGAAAAATTCATTAAAGAAGTAAAGGAATCAATTATCGCCGAGTATGTTCAGATCACTGAAAAGTCGCTTTCAATCACGCGTTCAGGACTTCTCTTTGCCGACCGGATCATTTCGGAGCTGATGAAATAATTAAGGCCGGGTGTAGTCTTTAATATAAATACGCTGGGCGTAGTCTCCAGACTACGCCCAACAGAAAAATTTAAACAGACTACACCCGGCCTTAAAGACAACTCTGAACAACTATCTTCTCCTCATATTCCGCTCCCTAGTCTGGGCGCTGATTTCAGGGGCATACTGCACAACCTCTTTACCCAGCCTTTCTGCAATATATACGGCATGTTTTTCAGCAGCGCGGCGCGTGTCCTCCGCCCGGATTATAACTTTTGTCCTGTGTGTCGAAGATAGCAAACAAACAGTATACGTTATTTCCCCGACATCCATTGTCCGGTTTCCCCGGCTGGCCAGTGTGAGTCCGATCTGTTTGCCCAGCACAGAAACATATGGATAAGGATCCATGGATTTCCATTGTCCACTCCTGATCCAGAGCCATTTTGAATAGGATTTGAATCTCCGCCCCTCAACATCAATACGCGCACCGTTCATACCCAAAACCACATATAAACCCAGGACCATCATGAGTATTCCGAAGTACCAGATTTCAAACATCACAAGAAGACCCATCACAATGAAAATGACCCCGCCGATCAGTACCGGCTGAGGAAAAACATGCTCCAGATTATTGTCAATATATTTTTTCATTTCTTCAATTCAAATCCAAGGTGATATCTGCTGTGTCTCGCAAAATAAAGAATAATGCGGTCTCCCTCCGCACATTCATTGTAAAACTTTTCATCAACACGATAAATGGTATTGTCAATAATAATGTCATAGCGGATAAACTCTTTCATCCGTACTCCAGCGCTACCAACACATCCACTGCCAGCTTCAAAGTCAGTCTTTTTTGTTTTCCTTTCAATCACACTTACAACCGTATCCTTCTCTCCGCATCTCAAGTCTTCAAGATACTTCCTGTTAATAAGAAGAAACGTCAGTAGTGCTCCTGCCAAAGATAATGCAATCCATTCTATTATGTCAATGCTTGAAAAAAATATCGACGGAAGATCTTTAACATAGTAAAAAATCATAATTAGGAGTGAAGTAAAAAACAAAATGGATGCTATAACATCTCCTGCCCGAAGCTGATACTTGATTTCCACTCTGTCGCTTTCAGTCAATTGCATTTTGTCAATACATTTTCAAAAATTCATACTTATTCCCCACCTCATTCATGTACCTTATAAAATCACCAAATGCAATCACCAGCGAAGCTTCGTTGAGGTTCGGATGAAAACTGATGCGATCGTATTGCTGCAGATTGTCATCGAGAAAAACAATTACGTGATGATCCTTGTCGTGAATGAGACCAAACGGAGACACGCTTCCCGGGCTTATTTTCAGATATCGCTCCATGCGTTCGGGCGAAGCAAACGTGAGTTTCCCCTGCTTCAAACGCTGCTCGAGATCGCGTATCATAATATTCTGCTGGTAATGAAAAATGACCAGGTAATGCTGATTGCCTTTGTGGTTGCGGAAAAACAGATTCTTGCAATGCGCCGCATCAATGTCTTTCCAGTACTGTGACGCTATTTCAGCAGTAGGAGCCGGCGGATGTTCGTAATAATCATACGCAATATCCAGCTTCCCAAGCCATTCATACACATCCCTGTCACCTCTTCTTTCCATACTTTTCTTCCCATTCACTGTACGGATGTTTCACAATTTCCTTCTCTGGTCCATAGCCCCAGTACCGGTTGATGAATGATTTCTTGATGTAGTACAGTTGCGTTGGCTTTTTCACATTCATGATCAGGGGCCCCGGAATGCAGGCCGCAAGCGAGATTGCCTGCTCCTTCGAAAGTTTGTCTGCAGAATTTTTGAAATATTCGTCAGCCGCGGCGTTCACTCCATAAATGCCATCGCCGAATTCAATTATGTTCAGATATACTTCCATGATGCGTTCCTTGCTCCAGAAGGTTTCGATCAGAAATGTGAAGTACACTTCAAGTCCCTTGCGGATCCACGTGCGGTCGGGCCACAAAAAGACATTTTTGGCGGTCTGTTGCGAAATGGTGCTTGCCCCGCGTTTATTCTTGTGTGTTTTGTTGTATTCCTGGGCGATTTTGATTGCCTCCCAGTCAAATCCATTGTGATACATGAATTTCGGATCCTCCTGCACAATGGCTGCGTGCCACATGTTTGGACTGATTGAATCAAAGTCTGCCCAGTCGTATTCCATCTTCAGCTCTTTCCCATCCATCTTTTGTCCGAATAGCCGAATGATCATCAGCGGCGTTACCGGCGGATTTACCCAGCGGTAAACAATGGTTGATCCGATCGAAAGAACAAAAAACAAAATTGCCAGTTTCAGACAGAACCGCCAGATTCTGCCGAAAAACGAACGCTTTTTCTTTTTAAGGGTAGCCATGGATTTTATTTGCTTTGCAAAAGTAAAAAGAATCGGCGGAGCATCACACTTTCATGTAACCAAGAATCGCCTTGTAATCATCTTCGCCAAGAAGATAATGGTAGCCGCTCGCCTCCGATCTGATCATTGCATCAACAACGCGCTCTTCATCGTAATCATCGATTTTCAATTCTCCGAGATTTGTCGGACTCAGAAAACTGCGGAACATCTGCACGGTCTGATCAATCGTCTGATCGACACCTGAAACGCCGAATACCGCTTTTCCGAACTCCGCTATGCGGGCCGGATCACGGTTGGCAACATGCTTCATCCATGCGGGATAGACAGCTGAAAGTGTGGCTCCGTGCGGAATTCCATAGAGTAATGAAAACACATGACCAAGTCCATGCACGCCCCAGTCGCCGCTTTTTCGACCAAACATGGTGAGTTCGTTCAGCGCACAGGTGGCCGCATACATAATGCGGGCGCGCATATCCACATTATCCACTTCCTTCAGCAAACGTGGTCCGTATTCAATGGCTTCCTGAATAATAGCCACCACAAAACGATCGGCCAGACTCGCATCTCCTTCACCAAACCAGGCTTCCATGGCATGTGCCACGAGATCCGAAATTCCGTAGGCAGTATATGCTCGCGGCACACTCACGGTAAATGATGGATCCAGGAAACTGTATTTTGGCGCCACCAAGCGGCTCATGAACGATGTCTTCACACCTTCAGCTCTGTTCTGCATCACACTGAACGGATTCATCTCGGTGCCGGTCGCTGCCAATGTCAGCACAGCAATGATGGGAACGGCCATTTTTGGTTTCAACTTTCCCGTATATAAATCCCATGGATCATTTTCAACCGGAATGGTTGCTGACACTGCCTTTGCAGTATCAATAACACTACCGCCACCTACTGCCAGAATCACATCAGGACCAAATTGACGGCCCAATTTTACCGCTTCGCGGGCATCTTCCACTTCGGGATTCGGTTTGATGCCGGAAAACTCAATCCACTTCATGCCGGCAGCCTCCATTTCAGCAATCATTTTTGCCCTGACGCCATTTTTCACCGTAGATTCGCCGCCCCGAAGCAACATGACTTTTGTTCCGAAAGAAGGCAGAATTGTCCTGAGTCTCAGGCATACATCCTTGCCGAAATGCATTTGAGTGGGTATATTCCAGATGAAATTTTCCATATTTTTTTTAACAAAGTTAGGAATTTGCCAAAATCAATATTATTTTTAGCACATGAATAAGGGGACCGGTTACGTACGAAGGCTGAACAAGAACGATGCTGAGGCTGTATTTGCCGTCAGACAGGAAGCCTATGAGTCTTCTGCTCAGTTCAAGGTGCTCAACTATTCCTATCTCGAATGGAATCAGGTGGACGATATTGCCATTGTGCTCGGTGTTTTCAACGAAAAGGATGAACTGATGTCGTCATTGCGTGGTGAATTTATCCGCTCCAGAGCTGAAGCCGAAGAAAAGCTTCACTACACCATCAATCCCAGGCTGGACCTGTTTCCGGGCATTCTGCTCGGACGTGGCGCCACCAAAAGAGCATACCGCAATTATGGCTTCAATTCATTGCTGCGATACTATTATCTCGGACTCGCTATCGATTTTCCATTCAAATCCACATTTGCCTCGGTGTTCGAAAAAGCGCCCCGGATCGGACTTCTGCGCGACATGAATTACCGCTTCACCATTCCCGACGATGCCAGCGACGACGATATCCATGTGCTCACCCGCGAATATTTCGTCTATCTCGAACGCAAACATTTCCTCCCTTCCTTCCAGTTCCTGCAAACCAAATTCGGCGACGTCATCAGCAGGTATTCGTGGACTGGGTTGATATGACAAAAAAGGGGATTTACCTATTCATTTGATAAGCATCAACCTCGTTTTTTATCTGCAATTTAACGGATTCCCATTCTGCAAGCATTAACATTTCAGGCATCAGATCATTTTCAGCATCTGAAAAATAAACAAGGCTCCTCTGCGCCATAAAATCGGAACCATCGCGATATTTTGTCAAATAGAATTTCACGATTTCACCAACAGAAAAATCTTTAAGTAAAAAGTACAAATCAATAAAATCCTATCTTGTACCACGATTTGTAATGGTCGCCACTTTCATTGCAGCAACATCTCTGATATCAGCCATCCTGATTCCAGCCGCTTCAATTTCCGGAAACAACCATGGATAGGGATAATTCACAATATCTGTCTTGATATTATTAATGGAAAGTACTTTTTTGTTTTTTGTGTGCTGAACGGTCTTTAAATCCTGAAAAACACTTAGTGAATTCATCAATTCAATATCATCGGCTTCAATCGCTCCAAACAAATCAATGTCAACGGACTTCCGGTGACCTTTTTGCAAAGCCAGTCCTGTTTCGCCAACCAGACGCAGCTTCCTTAGTGCCGGAATCTGCATCAGTTCTTTCAGAAGTTCCAGTGTTGGGGTGTCGATTGTTTCGTAGTGTAGCATAAAAAATCCTCTTCGCGTATTTTGGCTATCAAGGCAATAAAAGCATGCGATTTTGGATCAAGGTCTCTGATTTGTTTTGCAATTTCACCGATTTCCGGAATGCCATACAACCGGCAAATAAGCCTCCAGTCATTCATCAGGCCGCAACTGAACACCTGCCTGACTACATAATGACGGTCGCGCATTAAATCAATTTC
>CAZJOL010000006.1:0-32836 GCA_964547605.1 uncultured Bacteroidaceae bacterium
GACTGATTGCTGCCTGTTGCAATCACGGCATCGAAATCCTGCATCAGTCCTTCGTGATAATGAATCCTGCTGCTCCATTCGGGGAAATGCTTTTCAGCAGCACGCAGCATCCATGGAATTAAAAACTTGTCGTCCGATGACAATTTTATTTCAGCTGAATGTCCCGAAAGCAGCGTACAGAGCACATCGTGAAATCCAACCGCCGGAATGTTCCCGGCCAAAATCAGTAATATTTTTTTGGGATCTGATGTTGGCTCTGGGTATTTTTTCAGCCATTGCTCAATGCATGCTTTGTCTGAAATCATTTCTGCAAGCGCGTTTACAGAGCTAATAATATTCTCTTTTGTAAACCACTTGTTGTGAATCATAGCTTGCTGAAAAGCTTCAGGCAGGTCTTCGGTGGCGAAAAGCCTGGTACCTATGCGGAAATCCTCTGCCCAGTCCGCTAAGCGGTTGATAATGTTGTCGGTTTTCATCTGAGATAAAGTCTATGCGAAGATAATATTTTATTGTTGATAAATATCATCAAAGCATTTGGCATTGTTGCAGAAATGAAAGACTACCTTTGTATCCGATTTCGTGTGTTATGAAAATTTCTCTCGTTAGTTATTTAAACTCATTTCCGTATCATTTCGGGCTGCTGAATGCGGCTGACGGCCTTTATTCGCAGCTGGATATCGTAAACCCTGCTGTATGTGCAAAGCATTTTGCAGATGGCAATAGTGATGTGGCGCTTGTGCCTGTTGGCGCATTGATTGATGCGGATGATTATCAGCTTGTAAAACCCTATTGCATCAGTGCAGATGGACCGGTGAGGTCTGTTTTGTTATTAAGCAATAAGCCCCTGAATGACATCAAGCATATTTCGCCCGACAGTCATTCACGCAGTTCGAATCTGTTGTTGAAAATCCTTTGTCACAATCACTGGAACATTCATCCAGCCTTTGTAAAACATGATGATTCTTCGGTTGATGCGCGCATTGCCATTGGTGACAAAGCGTTTGAATTACAGAAAAACTATAAATATTGTTTCGATCTGAGTGAAGCATGGAAAGACATGACCGGGCTTCCCTTTGTTTTTGCTGTATGGATTGCGCGTGAAGATGTAAAAGAAGAAAAGTTGAAGGGGTTGAAAGAAGCTCTGGAAGCGGGTATTCAGGATCCTGCAGCTGCAGTGCGTCATTTCGGTTCATCCGGACTGTCATTCGAAGACGCCGTTTCCTATCTGACCGATAACATCAATTTTCGCATGAATGCTGCCTCCGAAGAAGGACTGAAGCTGTTTTTGTCAATGGCGGCAAAAGTCTTGTGAACAATGAACACTGAACAAGGAACATCGAAGTGAGAAGTTAAGGCAAGAATTTAAAGTGCCTTTCTACTTTATGAACTTTATAAACTTTACGAACTTGATGTGAATACTGAACAAGAAACTTCGAAGGAAGAAGAAGTGTTTGATTTAAGAACATTCCGTGTTTTCAAACGGAACTAGAGGATTTAAGATTTTTGATTTTAGATCTGAACCCAGATGTCAAATTTGCTCGTCCGATCAAAAATCACCGATCAACAATCGTTATTCTTAAATCATTCTGTTCATGATTCAACTCATTTCTTTTTCACAAAATAATTCCAGACCATGCCCGGGAGGCCGAGGAAAGGCTTTTTGCTTTGTGACAGAAACACACCTGCAATTACGATAACCACACCGCCGAGTTTTCGCAGCGGTAGTTCTTCCATGCCTGAAAGCAGCGCCATTGCTGCGGTGAGTACAGGTATAAAGTTGGCGAATATGGTTGCCTGCATGGCTCCGATTTCACGGATGCCTGTTGAAAACAGTATGTATGCAATGGCAGTGGCAAAAACAGCCAGGGTAGCGGTTGCCGCGAACATCTGCCAGGTGAAATCCACATTTGAAATGACAGTGAAATCGGAGAAAAGGAATAATGGAATGTAAAGAATGGCACCAATAAGCGTCTGATAGGTTACGATCGTATATGAATTGTATTTTTGAGTCAGGTTTTTAATGACAATGGTGTAACCGAATGCGCTCAGCACAGCAAAGAACATGAAGCCCAAACCCACAGGTGACGCAGAAAGCGTGTAATCGTCCTCGAAAATAACAAGCAATACTCCGATGAATGAAATGATGATTCCGAAGAAATTTGTCTTGTCAACTTTTTCTTTGAAATATGCATACAGCACGAAAGGGGTAAAAACCGGGATGGTGGCGATGATGATGGATCCTACAGTAGGAGACACATACACCAGGCCGTTGCTTTCGCCGATGTAATACAGAAATGGTTCAAAGAATGCCAGTGCCAGAAATGAGAAGCGGTCTTTTTTCTGTATGACCTGTAATTTGCGGGCGATTTTTGTGAATGCAATCAATGTAGCCGAAGCCAGAACAAGACGCATGAAAACCAGCATGGTGGGCGGGACTCCATACGAATAGACGATTTTGATCAATACGTATGAATAGGCCCAGACAGCCATTGCAAACATCAGCCCTATGTAAATCCAGATTTTGCTTTTCACGATGCAAAGATAATGTTTAGTTGAAAGCTGTATAATTCAATACAGCGAAGCCTGAAAATGCAGTTCTTTTATAATTTGTATTTTTGTAAATAATCAACATCAGAATAAATGAAGCAATACTGCGATTTTCTGATTATCGGCAGTGGCATCGCGGGTCTCACCTATGCCTTGAAAGTGGCGCCTTACGGTAAGGTTGTCGTGCTGACCAAATCGGTTCTGGATGAGACTGCCACACATTATGCCCAGGGCGGAATTGCCGGCGTTATGTACAGTCCCGATAATTATGAAAAGCATATACACGATACCATCGTTGCAGGCGCTGGCCTCAACAATGAAAAGATTGTGCGCATCACCATTGAGGAAAGCACTGAACGTATCATAGAGCTGATCAACTTCGGAACGCAGTTCGACAAGAACACTGATGGAGAATATGATCTGGCGCGCGAAGGTGGCCACAGCGAAAAGAGAATCTTTCATTATAAGGACCGCACCGGAGCTGAGATTCAGCGCGCGCTAACAGAGCAGATCCGGGAGCATCCGAATATCACGGTGCTTGAGAATTATTTTACAATAGAAATTATCACAGAGCATCATCTTGGGGAAAAGCTGACGAAGAAATCCGAGAACATCACTTGCTTTGGAGCGTATGTTTTGAATCCGGAAACCGGGAAAGTAGATACTTATATTTCGAAAATCACACTGATTGCAACCGGTGGCAGCGGCAATGTGTATGGTGTCACCACCAACCCCGAAGTGGCTACAGGAGACGGTGTAGCTATGGTCTATCGTGCCAAGGGTGCTGTTGAGAACATGGAATTTGTGCAGTTTCATCCGACCGCATTTTTTTATCCAACAGAGAAACCTGCCTTTCTTATAACCGAGGCCCTGCGCGGCGCCGGAGCGATTCTGAAAACATACGACGGCAAGGAATTCATGCAGAAATACGATGACCGCCAGTCTTTGGCGCCACGCGATATAGTTGCCCGTGCGATAGACAATGAAATGAAAATCAGCGGAGCAGATCATTTATATCTCGATGCGCGGCACCTTGGAAAGAAGAAGCTGCTGGAACATTTTCCAACCATTTTTGCTCATTGCCTGAGTAAAGGAATTGATATTTCCCGCGACATGATTCCGGTTGTGCCTGCAGCCCACTATCAGTGCGGTGGAATTAAGGTTGATGAATTCGGCAGGAACAATATTAAAAATCTGTATGCAACCGGCGAAGTATCATGCACAGGTCTGCATGGTGCAAACCGCCTTGCTTCCAATTCATTGCTTGAGGCCGCAGTATTCAGTCATCGCGCAGCCATCGATTCAATTGAAGCAGTAAAGAACATAGGGTTCAACAACGACATTCCTGTATGGGATGCCGAAGGCACTGTGCTGAATGAAGAGTTGATACTCATTACACAAACACGTAAAGAGCTCAATTCCATCATGGGAAGCTATGTAGGTATTGTACGCTCAAACCTGCGCCTGAAGCGGGCTTTGGATCGTCTGAAAATACTGTACGAAGAAACAGAAGATCTGTATAAAAAGTCTGTTGTTACTAAAGAAATCTGCGAACTGCGCAATATGATTTCAGTCGGATATCTGATTATCAAAATGGCGCTTGAACGCAAAGAGAGCAGGGGACTGCACTATTCGCTCGATTATCCTCCTAAAGAAAGTTGAAAGTAAAAAGTTTGTAAAGTTTTTAAAGGTACTTCAACACATTGATTAAAGTACCTTTTCACTTTACAAACTTTACAAACTTTATAAACTCTGTTTAGTTCAGCTTTATGAACGTATAAGTAATCGTTCCTTTCTGAATTTCAGGAGCATCTTCTTTTTTAGAGAATTTGGACTGTAATGCCGCATTTTTGGCTGCAGTCCAAAGTGATGGATTGGAAACGGTAGTACCAATGGCACCGGGTTCGGCGCGCGTCACTTTGCCGTCGCGATCCACCCAGATGGTCACTACAACTTTTCCCTGATCTTCTTCGGTGTATTTGGGTGTAGGAATGCTTTTGGCTCCGCGTCCTTTCAGTGAATAACCGGGGCCGCTGCCAGGGCCAACTCCGGGACCATCACCGTCACCTATGCCTGAACCTGTTCCGGTGCCAGTGCCTGATCCAGAGCCACTTCCAGTACCCGTTCCGGAGCCATTTCCATGTCCCCAGCTGAAATTTGTAACGCGGTTATCAACTTTTGGCTTGTCGGTGTTGGTCGTTGACGTGTTTTGTCCGGCGTGAAAATTCACATCTTCGTTGTCCTGTGTGACGTAATTGTCATTGACTTCGCCGGCATTATCGCTGGACATTTCTTCATAAAATTCCTGATCGAAATATTCATCTGATCCGCCACCGCCACCGCCGGCATTGGTTTCAATAACAACACCTTCTTCTTCCGGCAATGGAAGCGGTGTTTTAAAGCTGAAGAAAAACAGCAGTATTATCATGACACAGCTGCAGAACAAAAATGTCAGCAACGCCGAAATCCATTTTCTTTTCTTTTCCATGGCTGTGATTTTTAAAGGTTACATTTTGTCTTCAGGACGTGTGGCTAAAACAACTTTGTGTTTGGTGCCTTTTTCCTTGTTTATTGAATTGACAATATCGATTACGTTCACGGCAAACTGAATGGGAACTGAAGCGTCGGAGCGCAATACAACAGAAGCATCGGTCTGGCCTTCAAGTTCTCTCATGATTCCGGCCCGCAGACCTGCTGCATCGAGAACCACTTTATCAATTGAATACTGCAGCTTCTCATCGATGTAAACATTCACCGCTTTTTTATTCACGGGCACGCGCTCAGTTGTGCTGCTTGGCAACAGCAGTTTGATGGCGTTGGGGCTTACAACCGACGAGGTGAGCATGAAGAAAATCAGCAACAGGAAAACCAGATCCGACATTGTCGAGGAGCTGAAATCTGTTGATCGCTTATTTCTTGTTTTAATGTTCATGGCTGTTGTTTTATGCGGGCTCGTTCAGGATATCCATGAATTCGGTAGAGCGTGCTTCGAGTATGTAAACGATTTTTTCTACACGTGCTACAATGATGTTGTAGGCAAGAAATGAGAGAATGCCAACAATGAGTCCTGCAACAGTGGTTACCATGGCTTCGTAGATGCCACCAGACAACAGACCGATATCGAGATTGTTTCCGGACTTTGAAAGTTCGTAGAAAGCGTTGATCATACCGGTTACTGTTCCGAGAAATCCGAGCATGGGTCCCACACCTGCAATTACCGACAGATAGGTGATGCTTTTTTCGAGCTTTCCGACCTGCAGTTTCCCTTCGTTTTCAATGGCGGTTGTAATGTCATTTAATGGCCTTCCAATGCGCGAAATTCCCTTTTCAATCATGCGAGCCATCGGTGTAGGATTGCTCAGACACATGGCCTTGGCTTGATCAATTTTTCCTTCAGTAATGAAATGTTTTATATTGGCCATAAAGCCCGCATCTTCTTTACCAGCTTTGCTTGTGGCCATGTAGCGTTCAAAGAAAATATAAACAGCAATCACAAGCAACAGTGCGATGGGAATCATTACAGGGCCGCCCTTGATAGTGAGATCCCATAATGAAAGTGTGTCGTACTGCTTGCCTGCAGTTTCAACGGTCTTTTGAACAGTGTCGGCGGTGGCTGTTGCAACCGAATCTCCGCCCTGTACAATCTGAAGAAGAATATTCAAAAACATAGTGAGTGATTTTGAAGTAAAAGTACCTTAATAAGCAGTTCGGGTTTTTTGACGGCAATGATTATTGTCAACAGCGCTGTGTTAATTAAAACGCTGCGCAATTGAAAAATATTTTACGAAAGGATTTTTTTCTACGGAATAAAAATGGCACCTGCGCTGATTGCTTTGCTGGCGCCGGTTGCAGAAGGCATTGTGTTTGGAATTTCATTCAAACGCAACCATCCCATGAATGCAAAAATCAATGCTTCCTTGAAATCAACCGTTGTTTCATCAGGAATAATCATGCGTTCCTGCAAGTGTTCGCGGATGATGCCGGTGAGAAAATGATTCTTTGCTCCGCCTCCGGTAAACAGTACTGAGTTGTTTTCTCCGGTTGCGCGTACAATTTGCCCGGCCGCATGCTGAGCCAATGTACAGAGTATATCGCTTGTGTTTTCAATTCCGCTTTTTTCAATCACAGGCAGAAATTCTTTTTCTATCCATTCTCTTCCGAGTGATTTGGGATAAGGAGCGGAATAATACGGCATTTTATCAAGCTTGTCAAGCAGCTCTGGGTGCGGATTTCCGCTTGCCGCCAGTGTCCCGCCGCGATCAAATTCATGGCCAAGCTTGCGTGAGAAATGATTGAATACGATATTGACCGGACAGATATCATAGGCAATGCGCTCATTGTTCAACCTGTTTGAAATGTTTGCAAATCCGCCCAGGTTCACAAGTGCATCAAATCTGCCAAACAGCAGTTCGTCGCCGATGGGCACCAGTGGCGCTCCCTGACCGCCCAGCGCAACATCGCTGCTGCGGAAATCGCAGATCACAGGCAATCCGCTTTCAGCTGCTATGGCTGCTCCGTGACCTGCCTGGAATGTCATTCCTTTCGATGGCTCATGGAAAATGGTGTGTCCATGCGATGCAACAAATGCAGGTGTTTCGCCCATGGCCATCAGATATCCTGAAAGCAGCTGTCCGTAGTACTTTCCGAGTTTCCGGTCTGCAATCATGAGCTCTGATCCGCTCATGCCGGGCATTTGCAGCAACAGTTCCTTTACTTCGTCAACATAGGGAAATGTAACTGCATCTTCAATCCTGTACTCCCATTTTTCTTCAAAAAAACGAAATGAGCAAAAGGCAATGTCAATCCCGTCAAGCGAGGTTCCAGACATCATCCCGACGCCTGTATTCCATTCTTTTATATTGAATTTACTCATCAGAAAATATCTTTAAGTCCGTCAACACCAATACCACGTGAGCCTTTGAGCAGTACGGTGTAATTGTTCACAACGTTTTTTGTCAGCGCTGTTCTGGCTTCCGAAGTGTCATTGAAAAACAGGAAAGCAGGAAATTCATTTCTGAATTTACTGAATTCCGGGCCTACCAGAACCGCTGCTGTAAATTTTAATTCGGTCAGAAGCTCAAGAATGGCATGATGTTCATCGTCGCTGTAGGAGCCAAGTTCCAGCATGTCGCCCAGAACCGGGAGTTTTTTTTCTGTCTGCAGCAAGGCGAAATTTCTCAGTGCCACAGCCATACTTGAGGGATTGGCATTGTATGCATCGAGTATCAGATGATTGCGCCCGGTTTCCATCCACTGCGAGCGCATATTCGACGGCGTGTATTCCGACAGTTTTCTGTTCAGCTCTTTTGGATCTGCGCCAAAGTGAAGCCCAATGGCAATGGCTGCAAGCAGATTGGGAAGATTGTAACAACCCGTGAGTTTTGTTTCAGTAAAATATTTTTCATTGTTGTAGCTCCAATGACAGCGCAGATAAGGGTTTCCGTCATTCGCAACTGTAGCATCAAGACTTTTCGTTCCGTATAAAATACGGTTTTGATCTTTGGAAAGTGAGATCAGGAGCGGATCATCTTCGTTGACGAAAATATTTCCGTTGTTTTCTCTGATGAATTTGTACAACTCGGTTTTGGTATTTATCACGCCTTCGAAGCTGCCAAATCCCTCCAGATGCGCACGTCCGATGTTGGTAATGACTCCAAAGTCCGGACGTGCAATATTGCACAGGAACTCAATTTCACCGGGATGGTTGGCTCCCATTTCAACGATGGCAAACTTTGTATCATCTTTTATGGAAAGCAGTGTGAGTGGCACACCGATATGATTGTTCAGATTACCCTGCGTGGACTGTACTGTTCCGGTGGCAGAGAGTGCTTCGCGAATAAGTTCTTTTGTCGTGGTTTTGCCGTTGGTTCCTGTTATGCCGATGATAACGGATTTAAGCTGGTTGCGGTGCACTGCGGCTACATCCTGCAATGTTTTCAATGTATCAGGTGTGTAGTAGCAAACCGGATGATTGCTGAACGCTGCATTCTGTGTGATAACAAGTGATGCACCGGCATCAATGGCCTGCTGCACAAATTCGTTGGCATCAAAGGTGTCGCCTTTCAGTGCGAAGAACACCATACCCGGCTTAATCGAGCGGGTATCGGTAGATACGCCGGCCGAAGCTTTAATTTGCAGATAGAGTTGTTGTTTATCCATAAAAAAACCCCCATGGGTTAGATGGGGGTAAAGTTAAGTATTTTTCGAATTGATCAGAATCCGATCGGGCTGCCCACGCGAATCATGGCGCAACGGAATCCGATATAGTCGGTTGAGAGTTCCTGATCGAGGTAACGACGTGTGCCGGGGCTGAGCCAGTAAGCACGGTCCTTCCATGAACCACCTTTGTAAACGCGGGCGGTATTGTTGACCATGGATGATTTTGAATATTCGTACATCAGTTTGTTTTCAAATTCACCTTCCTTCATCATGTCATCACCATAATAAATAGAGGATGAATAATCACCATCGAGGAAGTTGCGGTTATCGGAGTAACGATAGTTGCGGCGGTTGGCAGCTTCTTCCTGGGTAACAGGTCTCCAATTGATGCGTCCGAGACTGTCTTTTTCAGCGATGAGGCCTTCTTCATCCGTTACCTTGGTCATGAATTCGTTACCACGGAATGAGCGGAAGTCGTCGAAATCTTCGTAAGATAATGGACGATAGACGTCAAGTACCCATTCAGCAACGTTGCCGGCCATGTTGTAAAGACCGTAGTCATTGGGCCAGTATGAATAAACAGGAGCAGTGATATCAGCGGCATCGTTGAGGTTGCCTGCAACACCCATGTTGTCGCCGCGGCCACGTTTGAAGTTGGCTACGAATTCACCCATGTTTTTGTAATAATCGGTACGAAGCAGGTGTCCGTTCCAAGGATATATTCTGCGTTCGATAACGCGCTCAAACAAGGTGTTTCCGATAAGGCCGATTGCTGCAAATTCCCATTCCGCTTCGGTCGGGAGGCGATACTTCGGAAGCATGATTCCGTCTTCCATACGAACCTTGCGTGTTCCGGAGCCATTGGGATTAAGGTCATAAAGGTCGTTTTTCACCACACCTTCGAACTGGCCGGCCAGGTAAGCATCGGTATTGAAGTTTTCTTCATTCTGCTGATTGGGGTCAATTTTGAGGATACCTTCACGAATCATGATATACTCATTCACGCGGTCGGTTCTCCATTCGCAGTAGCGGTTTGCCTGTGTCCAGCTTACACCTACCACAGGATAGAATGCATATGCCGGATGGCGGAGATAGTACTCCACATAGGGCTCATTGTATCCGAGGCGTGAACGCCACACGAGTGTGTCGGGCAGTGCCTGTTTGACCACTTCGGGATAATCAACGCCAAAAACGCGTCCCAGCCAGTAGAGATATTCACGGTAATCAACGTTTGCCACTTCGGCCATATCCATATAAAAAGATGATACAGTCACGCGGCGCGGAATATTATCCCACTTATATGGAACTTCCTGTTCGGTGCGGCCCATGACAAATGTACCGCCTTCGATGAGGATGAGGCCCGGGCCTGTTTCCTGTTCAGCAGAAGGGACCACTTCAAAGCCGCCCCATTTAGGATCGTTGTAATACCATGCGGTCGTACGGGACCTTTCCTTGTAGCATGAAGACAGCGACAGGGAAATCAGCCCCAGAACGAGAAACCCTTTGAAAATCCTGTTTTTATTGAGCATGTTCGTGAAATTTTCGGTTCAATTTATTTAATAACTGCAAAAAACGGTTTGTTATTGTGTTTAGAATGACGGACAGGTGATTGGTTTTACCCTTTTTTGTCTTGGGGAACACTCAAACTGAATGGTCAGCGAGAATTCATGGGCACCACCAGATGCGTTGGTCAGCTTGGAAACGGTGAGGTCATAGCTGTAGCCAAATTTGAATGTCGGTTGAACAAATCCAAGCAAAACGATTACTGCATCGGGATTGTCGAGACTCTGACGGAACCATGTTCCGACAACAAAAGGATATTTGTTGAGGTAGCAGCCGTAGTTGAATTGCTCGAATTGTCCCTGTTTCTGAAACATGATGTTTGGCGAAAGGCTGGTTTCTTCAACGGTACGCTTGCGGCTGTTGTCACCTTCAATACTGATGATGGCTCCAGCGTGTGCCGTCCATTTGAGTGGTAGCTCTGAATAGCTGATGAATCCTTCGTTTGGAGTGGTCAGGTGATGAGCAGAAACGCCGGCAAAAAACCTTTCGCTATATAAAACAATTCCTGTTGCAAAATCGGCTACGGTTTTGGTCAGACCATCTTCAGGATAAACTTCATTGGTGTTGAATACAAATCCGTGACGTGGATCAATCTGATCAGGGAATGTGAGTTTTGTCCAGTCAAGGTTTTTCTGAAGGAAAGTAGCCTGAATACCTGCTTTGAGAGATAATTTCCGGTTCAGGTCAAGTTTGTATGAGTATATTCCGCTGGCCATGGTGGTACTAAGCGTCCCTTCGCCTGCGCGGTCAACATTGACAAGAACGCCGATTCCACCGGATAATGCATCTACATGCTGATCGTATGATGCATTATAGGTCACATACTGACCTGAAATGCCAGGCCACTGGTTCCGGTAATTCAGAATCAGACGCGGACAGATGGGCGCACCAGCCATTGCCGGATTCAGATATAACGGGTTGGCGTAGTATTGCGAAAAATGTGGATCCTGGGCTTTTGCATCCCATACCGACATGACAGCAATTACTGCTGTTGCTAAGATAATCCGCGTTAAACGTCCTGTCATGGATTGAAGAATTTAATGACAAAAATATCAAATACTTTCAAAAAAACACCAATTTGTTCCGAAAAATTTATACTTGGTTTTTCCTGGAAAGGTTACAAAGATAAGAGAAATTCTTGAACTGATTTAACCTTTTGCAAATATTCCTTTCAAAATGGCAATATTAATTGTGTCTGCACAATAAATGCCATGGATTGTTGTTATTTTGCCGTTGCTTTACTGATTTTTCCATTTTATGAGAAGTGTTCTTTTTTCTTTATTGCTGTTTATCAGCGTATTACTTAATGCGCAGCTGAATCGGGCCATAAATTTCTCTACAGCTGAAAAATCCGTTTTCCCTTTTGCGAATACGGTGTTGACGGATTTCGGCAAAATACCATTTTTTGTAGAAAACATAGTTATTTCTTCAGATGAAAAAGAGTTTCAGCCTACATTAAGTAATTTAGTGGTCAAGAAAATCAATGCATCGGACTTGCCGGCAGAAATTATTGCAGAAATTCCGGTTGACTTTTCCGTTACTGTTCGCAATTCGGAAATAAAAAAATCGGTTTACAGCACTGTTTTTATCGGATGTCTTCGCAAAAATCCAACAACGGGCGAAATTGAACGTCTGGTCAGTTATCAACTTGGAGGCCATGAAATTTCGGGGGTGAAAGATACTCCCGCTTTGAAAAGAACATACGCATCAACATCGGTGCTTGAAAGCGGGACCTGGTATAAAATCAATACATCGCAGGCCGGAATACATAAAGTCAGCTATGAGAATCTCGAAGACTGGGGAATTGATGTTACGGCCATCAATCCTGCCGATATCAGGCTTTTCAGCAATGGTCCCCGGATGCTGCCGGAGCTCAACAGCACTTCACGATACGACGACCTTACAGAAAACGCCATTTATGTAAATGATGGCAATGACGGCACTTTTGATCCGGGCGACTATTTTCTTTTTTATACGGAAGGTATCCTTTACTGGACTCAGAAAACGAACAAATCATTTGCTCATTCAACCAATCTCTATAATGATAAAAACGTCTGTTTCCTGACTTTTGACAATGGTCCCGGATTGCGCATGAGCAGTTTGGTTTCTGAAACCAGCCCGGCCACGCATAACGTAACACGGTTTCTGGATTTCATGGCGTACGAGCAAAACCTGTACAACCTGATCAAGAGCGGGAAAAACTGGTTTGGCGATAATTTCGAGTCAACTTCTTTATCGAAGAGTTATTCCTTTGCATTCGCCAATATCTGCACTGATTCACTTGTAAAGGTTTCTTCTGTTCTGGCCGGTCGTTCATCAAGTGCATCCTATTTCACCATATCGTCGGGTTCGCATCTTGACACTGCTGATATAGCGCCAACCTCTGGCTATCAGAATGATTATGCAAAAACAGGAAGCTCCGTTCTTTCTTTTACCCCTTCTTCATCGTCAGTTCCTGTAACAATTACATATCATCAGAATGGGAACGCCGAAGCAATGGGCTGGCTTGATTACATTGAGGTTTCAGCATGGCGTAATCTGACATTTGCAGGAAACCAGATGACTTTCAGAAATCCGAATGTGACCGGTGCGGGAAACATTGCCGAATACACGGTTGCCAATGCCGATAACTCCCTGCAGATATGGGACATGACAAATCCATTGAAACCGGCTCTGGTTCAGGGAAACCTGTCGTCGGGCAACTACACATTCAGGGTCAGCAATGATTCCCTGAGACAGTTCATTGCCTTCAACGGGGTGCTTTATCATACACCGGCTTATGTTGGCACCGTTGATAATCAGAACCTGCATGCACTTCCTCAGACCGACTATCTGATTGTCACCTATCCGGCTTTCCGCTCGCAGGCAGCGGCCATTGGCCAACTGCACGAACAGGTGGATGGCTATAGCTATGTTGTTGCATCCCCCGAAGAAATTTACAATGAGTTTTCGGGCGGCAAGCAGGATCCAGCAGCCATTCGAGATTTTGTCAAAATGTTTTATGACCGTGCATCTTCAGCCGATGACATGCCCAAATTTCTTTTGCTGCTGGGCGATGCATCCTATGATTATAAAAACAGAATCACAAACAACAATAATCTTGTTCCTACCTTTGAATCAGCGAATTCCCTATCTCCAACGGCATCATATGCAACGGATGATTTTTTTGGTCTGCTTGGTGATATCGAAGGTGAAGATTGCAATGGCAGCCTCGATCTGGGTGTTGGCCGTATTCCGGTCAATACAACTGAAGAAGCCAATGATGTAATTTCAAAGCTGAGCAAATACACTTCTCCAACCAAAATTGAATCTTCAGGGAACGATTGCACTCAAGGGGCATGTATTGTTTCCAACATGGCCGACTGGCGGAATCAGATTTGTTTTGTTGCCGATGACGGTAATGGCAACATGCATTTTGAACAGGCTGATGAAATGGCGCAAAGACTCGATACTGCCAATAAATTTCTGAACATCGACAAGATTTATCTGGATGCATATAAGCAGGTAAGCACCACTGGTGGCGAGCGTTGTCCTGAGGCGAACGATGCAATCCGCCAACGGGTTGAAAAAGGTGCATTAATAGTCAATTACACAGGCCATGGTGGCGAAGTTGGCTGGACATTGGAAAGAATTCTCGATGTGCCCACTATTCAAGGATGGACCAACGGCTGCAATATGTCTGTGTTTATTACAGCCACCTGCGAATTCAGCCGCTTTGATGATCCGGGAAGAGTTTCGGCCGGGGAATATGTTTTTCTGAATCCTTTAGGTGGCGGCATAGCCCTGCTTACGACTACGAGACTTGCCTACGCCAGTTACAATGAGGCCTTGAACAATTCATTTTATGACAAGGCGTTTGATAACAGCAGCGGCCGTTTCCCAACATTGGGAGAGTTAATTGCTCATTGCAAAACCGACAACGGATCAGTTTCGTATCTGCGCAATTTCATGCTTATGGGCGATCCCGCACTCACCATGACTGTTCCCGAAAATCAGGTAATTACAACTGAAATCAATGGTGTTGGTGTTTCCGGTTTTAATGATACCATTTCTGCATTGAAGCATGTTACCATCAAAGGGTACATTGCCGACCCATCCGGAGTAAAAATGACTGATTTCAATGGTACTCTGTATCCGACTGTTTATGATAAGGCAACAGAGCTGGAAACGCTGGCCAATAACCCTGCAGAAGATCATGTAGCTCCTTTCACTCTTCAGAAAAGTATTATTTATAAAGGGAAAGCCAGCATTTTAAATGGAGAGTTCAGTTTTTCGTTTATTGTGCCAAAAGATATACAATACACTTTCGGAAACGGAAAGATCAGTTATTATGCTGAAAATGGCAGCATTGATGCAACCGGCTGGTACGAAGACTTCATCATTGGCGGCAGTTCCGACACCATTCTTGATGATAATGCCGGCCCGGTAATAAATCTGTTTCTCAATTCCGAATTGTTTGTCAGTGGCGGAACCACCAACGAGAATCCGGTAATTCTTGCTAATATGAGCGATGAAAGCGGTATCAACACGGTAGGAACCGGCATCGGACATGATATTATCGCAACACTCGATGGGAACTCGGCCGAGTCGGTTGTTCTCAACGACTACTATGAAGCTGAAAAAGACAGTTACACCAACGGCTCTGTTCGCTATCCATTCAAATCGCTCAGCGAAGGACCGCACACACTGACTCTGAAAGCCTGGGATATTCTCAACAATTCATCAGAAGCAAGCATCGAATTCATTGTTTCATCTTCGGCGGGGCTGGCTCTGACACATGTTCTGAACTATCCAAATCCTTTCACCACGCGCACCGAATTCTGGTTTGAGCACAATCAGCCATGCTGCGGGCTTGATGTGCAGATTCAGATTTTCACCATTACCGGAAAGCTGGTGAAAACAATTTCACGCAACGTAAGTACCAATGGATTCCGCGCCGATCCGATAGAGTGGGATGGCAATGATGATTTTGGTTCACCGCTCGCACGTGGCGTTTACATTTATCGTCTCCGTGTGAAGAATGCTGACGGCCAGTATGCCGAGAAGTCGGAAAAGCTGGTCATCCTCAAGTAAATATTTAATTGTAAATTTGCAAACCCAAATAACAGATTTCGTATGAAGCTCTTTGTTTCAATTATTTCGGCGATAGTTCTTCTTGGTTCTGTCAACAGTGTTTGGTCACAATCCAGTCAGGATCTTACTGAACAGGCTTATGGCATAAATACCATTACTACGGCTGTGCCGTTTCTTCTGATTGCTCCTGATGCACGCGGTGGTGCCATGGGTGATGCCGGTGCCGGTACTTCTCCTGATGTTTATTCAATGCATTACAATCCGGCAAAATATGCCTTCATTGATAAAAACGTCGGATTCTCTGTTTCTTACAGCCCGTGGCTGAGTCAGCTGGTTAATGACATAAGTCTTGGTTATCTTACCGGCTACAAAAAACTCGACGATGACCAGGTTATTGCCGGCTCTTTGAGATATTTCTCACTTGGAAATATAGTTTTTACCGACAATGTCGGAACAGAAATAGGTCAGTTCAGCCCTAATGAATTTGCGGTGGATGTGGCTTACAGCCGTAAGTTTTCAGACTATATCGGCGGTGCTATGGCACTTCGTTATATTTATTCAAACCTGACGGGGGGCATTTATGTAAACGGAGCCCAGTCAAAACCCGGACAATCTGTTGCCGCTGATATAGCTTTCTATTACGAGAAAGAAATTGATATGGGTAAAACACCTGCTGTTCTTTCTTTTGGTGCAGATATCTCTAACATCGGCGTGAAAATAACGTACACTGAAAATCAGGACCGCTCCTTTATTCCTATCAATATGAGACTTGGACCGTCACTCACCATGGACCTGGACGATTATAATCAGCTGATGTTTACCTTCGACTTCAACAAACTGCTGGTGCCTACACCGCCCATCTATGCTGAGGATTCAGCAGGTCAGCCCATTAAAGATGACAACGGCGATTATGTTATTGCTGATGGCAAAGATCCCAAAAGATCGATCGTAAGTGGTATGTTTGGCTCATTTTCAGATGCTCCCGGCGGATTCAAGGAAGAAATGCAGGAGCTCAGTTTTTGTCTGGGTACTGAATACTGGTATGACCAGCAGTTTGCACTGCGTGCCGGTTTTTTCTACGAACATCCCAACAAGGGAAACCGCAAGTATATCACATTGGGAGCCGGTTTGCGCTACAACGTTTTTGGTCTCGACTTTTCATATCTGATTCCGCTGGAGCAGCGCAACCCGCTTGAAAACACATTGCGCTTCACGCTGGTTTTCAATTTCGATAAAGTAAACGCTGCAAATTAATCCATGGATATCCGCCAGGGGATTGGGTATGATCTGCACCGCACCGAAGCGGGACGACCACTGATTATTGGCGGAGTCAATATTCCTTCTGACTTCGGACTGGCCGGTCACAGCGATGCCGACGTGTTGATCCATGCTTTGTGTGATGCGCTACTTGGCGCTCTGGCACTGGGCGACATAGGTATGCATTTTCCGGATACAGATCCGGCCTATAAAGGAATTGACAGCATGCTGTTGCTGAAAAAAACCATGGAACTTGTTTCAGCACAGGGATACAAAATTCTGAATGTCGATGCGGTTGTTGTTGCTGAGCGTCCCAAGCTGATGCCATATAAAGCGCAGATGGCCGAAAACATTGCTGCAGCGCTGAACACCGATCGCAGCTGTGTATCGGTAAAAGCAAAAACCAACGAAGGAGTCGATGCCGTGGGCCGCGGCGAAGCAATCGCTGCGCAGGTGGTGGTGCTGTTGGGGAAATAAATTACCTAATGAAGAAACACATAGTGTTTTTAATTCTTGTTACAGGATGCAATTCCTTGTTCTGTCAGGTTAATGACACATTGCATATTCATATTTTCGGGGAGTTTAAATAACATGAAAAATTTCAGCTTAAATTTGAAAGACAGATTGTATTCAATTTTGGTGGAAATAACAGAATTATTGAAGTAGAGATTCCTGTTGATTCAAATAATTTGAACGCATTTGATTTCTTACCAATGGATATTTACAAGTTGAACCGATGGAGAAATGAATATGTTTTCAATTTATGAACTTCCTTTATTACCCGGGATATAACCATATTCTGATTTATTATCTGCCGTATATTTCCAAAGAATTCATGGTTTACAATCTTCCAAAGTTCAAGTATATTCATGTTATTGACAATATGAATAAGATGTGATATCGGTGAAATCAAATATTTTTCGTTTATGACTTTTGTCATTTAACGCAGCTATAAAACCCGTTATCGGAAGCATTGACGTTTTAGCTGACCCAGTGCAGCCTTGCAGGCTGAGCATACTTTTCTTTTGCCCGTCAAAAGAAAAGTATCAAAAGAAAACCTCGTCGCCGGAACATTTTACAGAAAATCGATGAACTGCCCCCCACAGCCTGAAATAACTCGCTGCAAAGAACATATAATAATATTATTCAGCTCAGACAGATTTCAGGCATCATGCCTTCGGCGCCAGCCCTTCTCTTCATCGATTTCTGATCTGCAAAATGTTATGCGACATCCAAAATATTGTTGCAAAGAAAAACTCTGTCCGGTTTAATCAATAGAATACACAAATTTTGCATTTAGGAACCTTTGGAGGGTTTAATAAAAAAGCCCTCCCGAAGGAAGGCCTTTTGCAAATTATACATCAACCACAGGTTTTATTTTCCCTGTGAGCAATTTCCCTGTCCGTGTTGCATTCCTTTTCCTGATCCGGAGCATCCAGCCGCCTTCTGTCCGTCGGAACAGCATGAACCCTGTGTATTTCCTTGTCCGCTGCATTTACCACCCATCATCTGGCCCTGGCCGCAACCCTGATCACCATGAGGTTTGCAATCATTTCCAGCTCCCTTTTTGTCACCACATTTGTCACCACCTTTAGCAACATGCATGTCAAATGCAAGTTGTTGTTCCGGTGTCAGCAAAGCTCTGACAGCCATTCTATGATCAAACTGTGCTTTTTCCAGTGAAGCTTTCAGTGCTGCAATTTCTTCAATCAAACGGTAAGCTTCTTCCTTATTAATTTTGTCACCGGTTGACACAACAATAAGCTGTGCTTCTTTGGCTTTGATCTGATTGTGGATTTCGAATTTTTGTTTGTGGAAAGCCAGTTTCAGCGGTTCCATTTTTTTCATCTGTTCATCGGTGAGATTGGGGATACAGTTGCATCCGCCGCCGCCCTGGTGCATTTGCATACCTTGTCCGCAATTGGCTTTGGGCTGTCCCTGTTGTGTCTGAGCCGTGCTGATTGTTACTGCAAAAAATGCAATAATCGCCATTAAAAAAATCTGTTTCATGTTGTTTGTTTTTATTTGTTTTCGTTTTTGTTGCAATGTTGCTGCATATCCTTCGGCATCCCTTTGCCCATGGGCATCATGGCATGCGAATGAATGGTGATCAGAGTGTCGAACTGCGATGGATTGAGAAATTTTTTCATTGAGAGTATGTTCTCAACTCCTTCGCGCTGAACGATGGCTTCCTGTTCTGAAATTTTATTAATACAGGAATTAATGATTGCTGAATCGGGTGCATCTTTGTCCAGCTCATCAAAGAGTTTTGTGCGCAATGATCTCAGTGAATCAAACACCGGATCGATTTTTTTGTGATGTGAATCGCGCTGGGCAAGAAATTTATCTTTTTGTTCTGCATTCAGATTCAACCTATCCATCATTTTTTTCTCACAACAAAACGATTTTTCGTGTTGCTTGTTTTTTGAATGATGAAAGGGTTGCATATCAGGTGCCGCAGGTCTGATGAGCCATAGCGTAATCAGTGCAGTTGTCGAAACAGTGCTGATGATGGCCAGAATCCAGATGATGATGTTTTTGTTTTTCATGTTGTTCTTACTCGTTTTCATCAATAAATGAACGGTACAGGTTTTCGGTTGTTTCAGCCATGTACAGGGTGTCTTTTTCTGTGTCCGCGTTTGTATTTAAATAGGAATACTCCTGGCTTTGCTCCGATTGCATGCGTGCATCATAGGCAATACTTCCGATCATCAGTCCGCAAACAATGGCAGCAGCCGCTGTGGAAAGCTTCACCCACATCGGGATGACTTTTGCAAGCGGAGGAGCATTGAATACAAACTGTCCGATTTCGGCATCCAGTCCGGGTTCCGGTAAATTGTCGCCAAGAATCTCATTTGCATTTTCAACACTCTGATAAACCAGAAGATAATAATTTCTGCACTGCGTACACGATTCCATATGGTCGTTCATCAGCTTCAGCTGCTCGTCCGGAATAATTCCGTTATCAATTATATGGCAGAAATCCTGACAGTTCATTTTATTTGATTGTTCATTTGACATCGGTTGGTTTTAAAACTTGCGGTGCCCGGTAATTTTTTTCGTAATAATCGCCGAGTAACTTTCTGAGATTGGCTTTGGATCTGAAAATGAGCGATTCCACAGCACTCAGCGAGGTGTTCAAAATATCCGCAATTTCATTGTAGCTTATGCCATCGTGATTGAAAAGAAGAAATGCGGTGCGCTGATTTTCCGGCAGCTTGTCAAGTGCAGCATTCAGTAATCTGCGGAGTTCTTTGTTTTCAAGTGGTTTGTCTGCACCGTGTTGTACAGGCGCTGAAATTCCTTTTATGCTTTCACTGTCGCTGTCAATGCTTAATGACTGAAATTTTGTCTTGTTTCTTTTTATCAGGTTGAGCGACCGGTTGACAGTGATTCTGTACAGCCAGGTCCTGATGTTGGCATCCTCTCTGAACTTGCGGATGTTCCGGAAAGCTTCGAGATACACTTCCTGTGCAATATCTTTTGCGTCATCGCGGTTTGAAGTGAATTTTACGGCCAGTCTGAAAACATCGCTGTGCGTGGAATCAATGAGCTCCTGAAAAGCCCGCTGATCTCCCTTTTTTAGTGAAGCGATGTCCATACTCTGTTTTGTATTCTTAGACAATAAACAATCCTGTTTATTGCGCTGTCACGGAAATTCCCTGTGATAAAGTTTCAGCTCAATGTTTTCGCCATACTTTTCCTGAAGCATGGCCGCCATTTGTTCCGCGCAGTAAACCGATCGGTGCTGACCTCCGGTGCATCCGAATGCAACCGAAAGATGGGTGAAATTCCGATCCAGATAATTGTCGACTGAAAGTTTTACAAGCTCAGAACAATTGTCGAGAAAACACGAAACTTCCTCTTTTTGCAGGAGCCAGTCAGCAACGTCTTTATCTTTGCCTGTGCGGGATTTGAACTCGTCTTCGCGTCCGGGATTCGGAAGGGCGCGGCAATCGAAAACAAAGCCGCCACCATGTTCGGGACTGCCCGATGGATAACCCTTGCGGTATGAAAAGCTTGAAACATCGATATGAAGGATGCCTTTTTCCTGCTCATCTGAATCAACATTATCGAACACCTCTGCAATATATTTCCAGATTTTGTGCAGCTCGGGAAAATCCTGACTGAAGCTTATAACACCAAGCAGGTATTTGATGTTGGCAGCTGCCAGCGGCACCGATTGCAGAAAATGCGATTTCTTTTCGTAATAGCCGCGGTAGCCATATGCGCCAAAGGCCTGCATAATGCGCAACATTACAAAATGGTAGTAATATTTAATGAACTGTTCGCTTTGCTCAGGATGCGATTGTGCAAGCTTTTGATGGTAATATTCAAACACCTGTTTCCGGAAACTGTTGCTGAGATTGGCTTTAGCATCATACAACAATGAAGCAAGGTCGTATTGCAATGGTCCGCGCCGTCCGCCCTGAAAATCGACGAAAGCCAGATCATCATTCATTGTAATGATGTTCCGTGACTGAAAATCGCGGTACATGAAAAACGTTGAAGGCACCTTTTCAAGCGCATCACAGAATGCAGCGAAATCATGCTCCAGCTTTTGTTCATCGAAAGGAACATTGGCGAGTTTCAGAAAATAGTATTTGAAGTAATTCAGATCCCACATCATGCTGGTGCGGTCGAAGCGGTCGCGCGGAAAGCAGAGTGAATAATCGGGTGGGGGACAGAACTGGAATTTCAGGAGATAATCGGCGGCCTGCTGATAGTAGTGCAGTGCTTTTTCGCTGTCGTGGCCATTGCCTGAAAGATAATCATACAGGGTTTCGTTGCCCAGGTCAGTTTGGAAATACAATTGACCGTCGCTGTGTTCATGCAGGATTTCAGGTACAGGAAGTCCATGCGAAGCAAAATGTTTTGCAAATCCGATGAAGGCTTTGTTCTCCCGGACTTCGGCATTTTCGGCTGCCAGAACCGTTTTCCCGTTGCTAAAAGTTATGCGGAAATAGCGTCGGCTTGAGCCGGAAGCAGGCAGCATGCTGACATTTGAAACTGGAATCAGGAAAGCATCTTCGGCAATCCGGTGGAGTAAATCAGGATACATGAAACGTGATTGAAATTAATTCGGAATTTTATCATCGGGATGAATGCTGAGAACCGGTACAGGGCTGTTGTTTACAAGTTGCTGAGCCATTTCGCCGAGCATAATGTTGGCGGCACGGTTCTGTTGTTCGGTCATTATCACCAGCAGATCGGCGTCGTTTTTTTCGATGACGGACAGGACATCACTTGTGATATTGACAACAATTTTTTCAACAACACTGACTTTGATTTTTTCTTTTGCGAGTTTATCGCAGATATCATCAGCAATATCATCCACTTTTTTCTTCAGCAGCGGAACATTGGTGGCGTACAGTTTCATCAGCACTATTTCGGCATTGAATGCTTTTGCAATATCGATGGCAAACGGCACTTTCAGCTCTGTTTCGGCAGTGCGGTCAATCGGAACAATAATTCTGCGGACGGCGTCTGGAACGAGAAAGTCCTGTCGCAGCGTGAATGCAGGACAAGGCGATATTGAAACAACGCGGTTGGCATTGGAACCAATCCACAATTCTTCGAAACCGCTGATGCCATGCGTTCCGATAACAACAAAGCGGCATTTGTTGAGTTTTGCATAGGTGGCGATTTCATCATACACCTTGCCTGTGCGGATTTTATATTGAATATTGTCTTTGCCAACAACAGGCGCATATTCTTCAATCAGCTCAGCAAAGCGTTTGTGAATGCCTTCGCGGAAATTCTCGCCGTCAATATACACGCTGTCCGGATTGAACGGTTTATCGACCCACAGCATAGTAATCTTACATTTAAAACCTTTGGCAAGGAGTGAAGCATATTTGAGTGCGTTGAGCGCGCCTTTTGAAAAATCAATTCCGACAACTATTTCATTCATGGTGTTGAATTTTTATGCAAGTTAATCAATTTGTGTTATAAAAAGCAACTATTAACCTCTAAATATTGTTAAACCGAAAGCTTTTTATACTTGAATCTGACAGGTGCATCACCCTGACGTTTTTTGCGGTTTTCTTCGTACTCGCTGAAACTGCCTTCGAAAAACACGACAGCAGCATCGCCTTCGAATGCGAGAATATGTGTGCAGATGCGGTCGAGAAACCAGCGGTCGTGGCTGATGACCATGGCGCAACCGGCAAAGGATTCAATCCCTTCTTCGAGCGCCCGTAATGTGTTGATGTCAATGTCGTTTGACGGTTCATCAAGCAGCAGCACGTTGGCCTCTTCTTTCAGTGTCAGAGCCAGATGCAGACGATTACGCTCTCCACCCGATAACACTCCGCATTTTTTCTCCTGATCGGGTCCGGTGAAATTGAAACGGCTCACATAGGCCCGGGCATTGATTTCGCGGCCGCCCATGCGGATGGATTCCATTCCGTCGCTGATGGTCTGGTAAACCGTTTTCTCCGGATCGATGGAAGAATGCGCCTGATCAACGTATCCGAGTTTAACGGTATCGCCAACGGTAAAATCGCCGGTATCCGGTTTGTCGATGCCCATCATCAGTCTGAACAATGTTGTTTTTCCGGCGCCGTTTGGCCCGATGATGCCTACAATGGCATTGGGGGGAACTGCGAAACTCAGGTTTTCGAAGAGCAATTTATTGTCGAAAGCTTTGCTGATATTTGATGCTTCGATCACCCGATCGCCAAGTCTGGGGCCATCGGGAATGTAGAGTTCGAGCCTTTGTTCTTTTTCTTTTACATCCTGGCTCAGCAATTTTTCATAAGCGCTGAGACGTGCTTTTCCTTTGGCATGACGCGCTTTCGGAGCCATACGGATCCATTCAAGTTCGCGTTCCAGGGTTTTTCTGCGTTTCGATTCAGATTTCTCTTCCTGTGCCAGACGAGCGGTTTTTTGCTCGAGCCAGCTGCTGTAATTGCCTTTCCAGGGAATGCCTTCACCGCGGTCCAGTTCAAGAATCCAGCCGGCCACGTTGTCGAGGAAATAGCGGTCGTGGGTAACAGCAATAACAGTTCCCTGATATTCCTGCAAATGTTTTTCGAGCCACTGCACCGATTCGGCGTCGAGGTGGTTGGTGGGCTCATCGAGCAGCAGAATGTCAGGCTTTTGCAGCAGCAGCCGTACCAGCGCCACGCGACGACGTTCGCCTCCGCTGAGGTTTTTTACAATCTGATCCGATGGCGGACAATTGAGTGCGTCCATGGCTCTTTCAAGGCGGGAGTCAAGCTCCCAAGCATCGTGCTGCTCTATGAGTTCGGTGAGTTCGCCCTGACGCACAATGAGGTTGTTCATCTCATCGTCGCTCATGGGTTCTGAAAATTTGTTGTTCACTTCTTCGTATTCCTTCAGCAGGTCAACAATGGGCTGCACGGCTTCCTCCACAATCTGCTTCACCGTTTTGGTATCGTCGAGATGCGGCTCCTGTTCAAGCATTCCGATGGAATATCCGGGTGAGAAAACCACATCACCTTCGGTGGGATTTTCTTTGCCGGCAATGATCTTCAGCAGCGTTGATTTACCGCTGCCGTTGAGGCCCAGAACACCAATCTTGGCACCGTAGAAGAATGATAAATAAATGTTTTTGAGAACCTGTTTCTGGGGTGGGAAAATCTTGTTTACACCCACCATCGAGAAAATGATTTTTTTGTCGTCGCTCATAAAATATCGGAGAGATTAATTGATTGCCTTGAAATCAGAAGCTGAAAATTTGCCGTCTTTTCCTGCGCCCACAGTTGCCACATCATAATAGAGCGGACAACCGTCGGCAGCGGAGATCAGAAATTTCAGGCTCCATTTGCCGCCGCTGTTGCCTGGTGCAACCTGATGCAGAAACACCACCTTTTCGTTGCCGGCATGAATGGCTGCACGTATTTCTTCGGGGGTGACAAATTTCACCGTGCCGGAAAAATATTTGCTGATTTTGTCCAGTGAGTTAACTTCGTCAGCCATATCGTTCTGCAGCAGCCAGAGCTCTTTTCCGGCCAGTTTTGATTTGTTGTTTTTTACCACAGCCTTGATATCAGAGCCGGGATTGGCCATGTTGTAATTGATGTAGTACTGAAAAAAGCGGAGCACTCCGGCAAGTTTGTAAAGATATGCTTCCTCGCTGTCTTCGTTTTCCGAAACATAGCTCAGGGGCGCACTACCGAGGTCCGGCATCGAATTCATGTTGGCGCTGCCTGCGTTTGAACCAAGCGTAATGTTCAGCAAATTCCATGTAGCGGTTTTATCGCCTTCTTCCTTGAATATTTCAGAAAGAAAAATGAATGAATTTTTTTTGTCTTTGCTGAGTGTTTCAAATTCATCCGGTGAAATAATTTTGTATGGTGTTATTTTCCACACTTTCGACATATCTTCAGCCATGTAGGAATCGAATGAACTGAACGGATCGTCGTATTTCACCAGATAAGTGGTGCTTTCCTTAAAGCGACTGAATTGTTCGGCGGTTGCCACGGGAATATCCTGAGCGAACAGGTTTGCAAACAGGGCAACCAGACTAATGGTCATCAGGGTTTTCATAATGCTGGTTTACGGGGTTAAAGGTAGTAAAAAAATATCATGCCAGAGGTTTAAGCTGATGTGTAATTCCAAATTTGATTGACCAATAATGTATCAACGAAATATATATCTTTGTCATTGTCTTTGGCTGATATGAAACGAAAACTGATAAAAACCGTCATGGGTTACATCGCCCTGGGATACATCATCCTCATGGCTTTGGTAGCGGTTTTTGGTTATTTCATCATTCCTGATCCGACAAGTGATGCCAATAGTCAGCATGTTGAAATTGCGCTTCAGAAGCCGGGTTTCGAATGCAAATTTCTTGAAATTCCGATTTCTTCTTCAACGAAAGTTTCATTTTTCGAAAAGCTGTTGTATGGCGAACCCTTGTCGGTCAGCAGCAAGGCTATTTTCAGCTATTATTTCAGAAATGACAGTTTGTACATTGAAACATACACGGGCCTGACACCCAACAGCGGGCAGACCGAAGCATCTGACTGCCGGCAGCTGCAGCAGGCATGGCAGGATCAACACGGCGAAACGCAGGTTGCTTCAGGAATAGAACTTGAAAAGTTCATCACATCGAAGATGATTGTGAAAAAGACATTTCTGTTGGGCACCGATCGTTTTGGCCGCGATTATTTCAGCCGCATTGTATTGGGTGCTCGTGTGAGCATTACTGTTGGACTGGTTGCCGTTTTCATTGCATTGATCATAGGAATCACGCTGGGCGCCATTGCTGGTTATTATGGAGGTGTCATCGACCGCTTTCTGGTTTGGCTTTTCAGTGTGGTTTGGTCGCTGCCAACCATATTGCTGGTAATTGCTGTTACATTTGCTTTAGGTAAAGGTTTCTGGCAGATTTTTGTTGCAATCGGTGTTACTTTTTGGGTCGATATCGCGCGCGTGGTCCGGGGTCAGGTGATGTCGATCAAAGAGCGCGATTATATCGAGGCCGCGCGGGCACTGGGTTTGAAAAACAGGAAAATCATTTTCCGGCACATATTACCAGGAATACGCGGGCCGGTCATTGTGCTTGCGGCATCATCATTTTCGTCGGCCATCATGACCGAAGCGGGATTGAGTTTTCTTGGAATTGGCGTTCAGCCGCCGGTTGCAACATGGGGTGGTATGGTGAAGGAATATTACAGTCATCTGGTGCTCGACAGCGCGTATCTTGCTTTATTGCCGGGATTGGCCATAGTCCTTGCAGTCATGGCCTTTATGATACTTGGCAATGAACTGCGCGACAATCTGGATGTAAAAAATGCATAACTTTGAATCGTGAGAAAAATTCTGCTGCATATATTCCTTTTCCTTGTCTCTTTTTCTGCCATTGCGCAGTTTGAAGAGATTGACAAGCGTATTCTGTCAGCAAGGGGTAAAACCAATTCCGAGCCGTTGCAGGCCTTGCGTGAGGCAGAAATGCTGATTGACGAATGTTCTCATCTGAATTATGAGAAAGGTCTGGCCGAGTGTTACAACCTGCAGGGAATTGTATTGTTCACGCGCGGGCTGAATGACATGGCGCTGCAGAGTTTTATCCGTTCGCTTGAATATTATCAGAGCGTTGATGATACTGTTGGAATATCGCTTGTTTACAATAACCTTGGAGTTGTTTCATACACCATCAGCAAATATCATTACAGTATTTTCTTTTTCAATCAGTCACTGAAAATTCAGACCAGGGCTAAGAAATTCAGAAACATTGTCGATCTGAAAAACAACATCGGATCATTGTATGAAAAGCTTCATATGTATGATTCGGCCATGGCGCTGCATCGCGAGTCGATTGTGATCAGCAGGCAGCACGATTATCCGGTTGGCATTGCAACGGCCATGAACAATATTGCGGTGATTTATGAAAATACAGGAAACAGTGACAGCGCTGTTTTTTATTACAAGGCATCACTTGGATTTCATGACAGTATTGCAAAGTCTCAGCTGGCGCTGACTTACAGCAATCTCGCCCGGACGTTGCTCAATGACGGTGATAACGAAAGCGCAGCAGAATATCTTGATTCAGCATTGAGCAATGCCATTACCAGCGATGCATCCGCGCAGCTTCCGGAGATTTATAAATTGTATTCGCAGTATTATGAATCAAGAGGTGAGATTGAAAAAGCATTTGAAAACCTGAAAAAATACAAGGATATTACGGAGAAAATCGAGGCACAGACTACCGAAGGTGATTTCGCTGATTTCATTTTATCGATGCAGCAAACCAAATGGCAGAAGGAAAAATCCTTGCTCGATAAACAGATGAAACTGCAAAACCGTGTTCAGTGGCTCATTATAGGAATAATTGCGGTTGCACTCATTTTATTTGTTCTTTTATTTTTCAATATCCGAAACCGCAACCGGATGCTCGATCAGAAGCACGCCTTGGCCGAAAGCGAGAAGCGACGCCTTGCCGAAGAACTTGAAAACAAGGCCATCATTGCCCAGCTTGAGAAGGACAAACTTACCAACGAGCTGCAAATGAAAGAGCGGCAGCTGACTTCAATGACCATGCACATAGTTACCAAAAATGAAACGTTGCAGGAAATTGAAAAAAATATTGATCAGTTTGTTTCGTCGAATTCAGAAAAAGGCAACGATACTTCGCTGAAAAAAATACAAAGCATCATCCGCATGAATGCAGGAGATGAAGCTGTGTGGAATAATTATTTTTATCATTTCGATCAGGTCTATCCCGGATTTTTCAAAGTGTTGTCTGAGGTGCATCCCGACGTGACACAGGGAGAGCAGAAGCTTTGCGCATACATTCTGATTAATTTGAGCAACAAGGAAATCGCGCACGTGATGGGCATTTCCGAAGCATCAATCAAAATCAAAAAGAACCGTCTTTCGAAAAAACTGAAGCTTGATATTGCGTCGGATCTGACGGCCTATCTGCGGAAGTTTGCGGAGTAGACATAAAGTCAGCGGTTACGCGTCAGGAGACGCGCGCCCAGGTCAAGAACAAGGTAAAGGTTAAGATTGAGGTTAAGGTGTTTCAACATAGCTGACAGCTTCAGCTGTCAGTACAAATAGCCTTAGTAAATCTCCCCAATAGCAAGAAAAGCCGGTCATTGATATTACAAAACCGGCTTTTCTAAATTAAATCAAAAATCTAAAATCTTCGTGTTCCGTTTGAAAACACGGAATTTTCTTAAATCTCCCTCTCTTCTTCGAAGAATTCAACGCCAAACGGCTTCAGACCTTCGAGAATCGGTTTGTAGTATTCGGGTTTTACCGGAATCTGAACACCTTTGCCCTGGATTTTTCCGGTGAGGTAAAGCTCAATAGCCAGAGCCATAGGCATTCCAACGGTAATTGCCATAGCGGTGTGAACTTTGTCGGTGCCGATGATTCCCATCGATGACACGCGGCGGTATTTCTTTCCGTTCAGCTCGTAATCAAATGTGTGTTGCATAACGAGAAGATCGAGATCGTTTTCCCCGAGCTGCCATTTTGGTTCAATAATGCTTTGCAGAATTTGTGCAGGGGTTTTGAAACCGGCTCCCACAGGGGTTTCGGTGAACAAACCCAGCCATTCCATTTTCTTGAAAATTTCTCCGTTGCGGTCGAGCTTGAGATACTGGCAGAAATTGTCCTCGACGCTTACACCTTCTTTTTCCGGAAGAAAAGATTCGATAAAACTGCGATAGGTGAGCTTTTCGGGATGTTCGAGTTCGTAGGTGTCATCGCAAATGCCGAGTTGTACGAAACAGTTCCAGGCAGCGCAATATCCCGGACGGCGCATGGTTCCGCGAACAATGGTTTTAACATTTTCGAGTCCGTACACTTCTTTGTAGCTCAGTGAATCGCGGTTTGCATAGATTTCGAAATCGCCGAAATTCAGTACGGAGGTTTTGTCGATGCGTTCGTAGAGCCGTGTGTATGGGATGTATTTGTATTTTCCGTTGTGCAGAAAACGCGCACCTGCCTGACCTGCAAGAATCACGTTGCGGGCATTCCACGTGAACTTGTAATTCCATGGATTGTTGTCGAAATCAGGAGCAACCAGGCCTCCGCAGTTGGATTCAAAACCGGTGATACGTCCGCCTTTGGCACGGATTTCATCAATCACTTTCATGGCCGACATGTGGTCGATGCCGGGATCAACACCGCATTCATTGAAAAAAATCAGGTTCTTCGCCGTTGCTTCTTCATTGAATGATTTCATTTGGGGCGAAACGTACGAAGCTGTGAAAAGATGTTTTGAAAAGTTGAGACACTGCTGAGCCACAACCGGATGGAACATAGCCGGCATCATGCTTACGATGAGGTCATTCTGCTTAATTAGTTCTGCAAGACCTTTTTCATCGTTAATGTTGAATGTGACAGCTTTGCCGCTTTTATAACCTTCAATCTTTCTTTTTGCTGTTGCAATGTCCATATCGGCAACTGTAACGGTCCACTGATGTTCCTCGCCTTTTTGAAGCAGATACCTGATGAGTGTTGATGCCGAAAGTCCGGCTCCGAGAATGAGTATGTTTTTCATGGTAGTTTTTTATCAATGCGCAAAAATAATATTAAATCGGGTGGCCTGGCCCATCAATCATTTGAAAGTTTGAATGTTTTTTATTGACGCTTGTCATGAATTTGCTTTCAAACAAGACCGGCTGGCAATAAAAAAACCGGTCAGTTTCGCTGGCCGGTTCATATGTATTGTAATCGAAAAATTACAGTTTCAGTTTTTTCAGAATGGCAGGCGGAATGCCTTTTTTATTGATCAGCATATCGGTGGTCTTCAGCATCACAAATGCTTTTGAAACATAGAAGTATCCTTCGTATTTGCCAACAGCATCCCAGCTGTTTTTCACCTTGAAGTAGGTGGTTTCGTTCTGGTCTTTCGCAATACCAGTGAGCAACATTCCGTGATCATCGGTTGTTTTGAAATTGTCGAATTCTTTCTGACGCATTTCCTGAGTTACTTCAGCTTCTTTTACAGGTTTCTCAAATGAGTAGAGCTGAGCAGCTTTTTCTTTTGAAGTCAGTTTTTCCCATTTTTCGCGCTCAGTACCGGAGAGGTCATCACGTTTTGCATCGGGAACAACAGCCACACCATTTGTCCAGCTGAAACCTTTTTCCGAAACATCGCTGGCCCAGGCAACAGTGTAACCATTGTTGATCGAATACTCGATGATTTCAACAAGCTCATTGACGGCAATATTCCATGACATATCATGGCTCCAGTTATCGGGAACTTCGAGAATGAATTCCTGATAGAAAGGATGATGAGAGAATGATGTAACTTCAACATAGTCATCGAAATTCAGTCCAAGCATATCCTGAAATGATTTCGGTGTATATTTTTTCCCATTGTATTCAAATTCGGTTGGCTCTGGTCCGAGGTATGCATCAAGAATAGCGATGAAGCCGTTTTTCCATGCAGTGGTTGGTACAGCATCTTCGTTTTTGACGATGGCATCCATATAACCTTTGAGTACGGCATCCAGTTCGCTGTGATCGAATTTCTCGGTTCCGTAATTCAGTCCCGGGTATGCTGATTCGGGAACCATTCCATAGGTTTTCATAACATTGGTGACATCGTGAAAAGCGCCACCACCGCCGAAATTCAGCGCGCCATGAAAACGAAGATAGCGCTCGGCTTTGTCAATATAGGCATGACGGATTACAAAAGCTTCGGAAAGATCAAACTCTCCTTTGCCAAGCCGCAGCAGTTCTGCTTCGTAAAAACCCAGTGCTGAAAAACTCCAGCAGGTGCCCGAGCGGTACTGGTCCTTGACGGATGTTGCTTTCACGGTTTTGGTGTCGGTGAATTTATACCCTTCATCCTGGGCAATGGTGGTTGTTGCAAAAACGAAGATGAACAACCAGCTCAATAGAAATAGTTTTCTCATGACATATCATTTATTGATACAAAAATAGTTTTTTTTATCGGGTGACCAATGTTAAAACCGCATATCAGCTTTAACTATATACTTATCGCCCGATTATCCCGACCAAACCGGAAATGAAAAATGCCCGGAGTATTGGCCCCGGGCATCACATTACCCACCATGAGAGCTATCCAAACAAAAGGTTTTTGAAAAGAACAGTTTTTGGAACTCACTCTGCAAATTATAACGGCAGTATTGTGTCAAATATTTTATGGATTGCATTTTTTACTGACAATAATTTTTTTTGCCGTATTTTCGTTGAAAATTTTCGCATGCTTTTCAGAGATATTCCAGGCAACACAAAAGTCATCAACAAGCTGATTACATCAGCTGAAGAACAGCGTATAGCCCATGCGCAGATGTTCATTGGCCCGCCAGGGAGTGGCAAGCTGATGATGGCTCTGGCTTATGCCCAGTTTTTGAATTGCACCGACCGAAAGTATTACAACGATGCCGATGGCCTCAAAGCCGACAGCTGCGGTGAATGTTCGTCGTGCCGGCGCTTCGCTTCGATGGAGCACCCCGATCTGCATTTCCTGTTTCCGGTGGTGAAGGCAGATAAACGTGAGCTGAGCCGCGACTACATGGCCGATTGGCGCACTTTCGTCAAAAACAAGGCGGGCATTGTCAATCTGAATTCATGGTACAAGCATATTCAGGTTGAAAACAAACAGGGCCTAATTTCGGTTGACGACATAAATGATATCATCGGCCGGCTGCAGTACAAAAATCACGAGGCAAAGGTGAAAGTGATCATTGTCTGGATGGCTGAAAAAATTCAGTACAATGCCGCCCCGAAAATTCTGAAGACACTGGAGGAGCCATCAGACAACACTTTGTTTATTCTGATTGCAGAAAATCACGACCTGATTCTGCCGACCATTCTTTCACGGGTACAGACAACCAGAATCGAAGCCCCGACCTCACAGCAGAGTTATAGTTTTTTGCGTGAACATTACTCCGATCGCCCTGAGAATGACATTTTCGATGCCATTTACAACAGTGAGGGGAACCTTGAAAAAGCATATGATTACCTGCAGGACAGCGATGAAATGAAGGATGTTTCTGATTTTTTCCGCAAATGGATGAGGACATGCTTTGCATTGAATGGTAAGAAAATTTTTACTATGTCGGGCGAATTTGCCGAAATGGGCCGCGAAAAACAAAAGCATATTCTTGCTGAAAGCGCCCGCAAACTGACAAATACTTTTCAACTCGGTGCCGACCTGAAAAAAATCAAGTTCTACGACGAGGAGGATGAAAAGTTTTTCAGCAAATTTGCGACGTATGTTCACAAGGACAATCTTGATTTCTTCTGCAATAGCATTGACGAAGCCATTTATCATGTTGAACGCAACGGAAATCCGAAATTAATTTTTACCGATTTGAGCTTTGATATCGGCCGCATGTTCCGGCTTTGATTTACTTCACAGCTTTCAGCCGTCAGTCATCAGCGATCAGCAATATGTGCCGACCGAAGCGTCGGTGCTCTGATTCTCGCTCTGTATTTGGCTTGTGGCAGGCGGCATGCGGTTCGTGGCACAACGTCCCGCCTTCGGCGTGATATACTCCACGCACAACGCAAAGCTCAATGCCTATCGCCTTACACCTTACTCCTTATGACTTACGCCTCTCTCGTATTTCGTATTTCCACATTTGCACATCGCCGGAGGCGCACATTTCCACATCATCGCATTATCGCATCATCGCATCATCGCTGCAGTATTTCATATCTCGTATTTCTGATTTCGTATCTCGTATTTCGTATTCCCACATTTCCACATCCGTTCAAGACAAAAGATAAAAGCGCTGCACTGAGCTTGTCGAAGTGGAAAAAGACAAAAGTG
>CAZJOL010000007.1:0-5287 GCA_964547605.1 uncultured Bacteroidaceae bacterium
ATTTAACATATTTTAACACACAAAGCTATCCAATATTCTATACTTAAAACTATGTAACCTTCTCTACGAGAGTCCCAGCCGTATGCTCAACCGCGCTTATGGAGCCATTTACATGAACGATATGAGTTATCAGGAATTCACTGATTATCTGGTTCCGCTCCGCAGATTGCTTGAAACGAAATTGCTTTTGGAAAAATATCGGAGCGATTTACGAAATAGGCGTAAGGCATAAGGCGTTAGGCAATGTGCATTGAGCATTGAGCGTTGGGCAATAGACCGCATGCCGCAAGCCTCATGCCGCATGCTTTGAACACAGTCCCGTCTCCGAGCACCGACGCTTCGGTCGGCACACATTGCTGACAGCTGATCACTGACAACTGAAAGCTTATTCCAGCCCGTATTTGTCAACCAGATAAATCAACGCCGCCATACCTGCTGCACCTAATTGCAACTCGCGGCGAACAATTTTATCAAACGTATCGTTGCCCGAATGATGATATTCGAAGTATCTTTGTGAATCAGTGACAAGCCCTCCAAGCGGCACGCACAGCGGCTTCAGAAAGCTGATATCAACACCGCCAAATCCTTTTTCGATTTTATTGAACCCATACGGCTCCAACAAATATTTCCAGGTCTGAATTTTTGCCAACACCGCAGAATCAACCGAAAAGCCCGTTGGCAGTGCCATTCCGTGATCGCTTTCCAGTGCAAAGATGTGTTTCTCTCCTTTGACCTTTGCTTCTTCTGCGTATTTCTTTCCGCCTCGCTGATCCATTTCTTCATCAATGAACATCACTACACGCAAGGTATTCTGCGGTTTGTAGCCGATTGCAAAAAACAGACGAGCTACTTCGAGCGACTGAATGCAACCACCACCATCATCATGCGCACCGGCAGAATTGTACCACGAATCGAGATGTCCGCCTACCGTTATAAACCGCTCAGGGTGCACTGTCCCGTGTATCTCGCCAATCACATTTCCTTGTTGAATCTCAGTCAACTCCTGACAAGTACTTTTCAAAAACAACCTGGTCTGCGGATACAACTTCAATACTGAATCCAGTTCAAGAGCGTCTTTCGTGCTTATTGCAAATCCCGGAATCTTTTTATCCGTTGTCTTGTAGCGCATGATTCCGGTATGCGGAAAGTCATCAATTACCGTATTCAATGACCGAACAATAACAGCAACCGCACCCAGTTTCGATGCTTCATCAGCACCAATCACACGCATTGACGCATTTTCTCCATATGCCCTGAAAGCATTGTAATACGTCTGATTCATCGGGCGGTTGAAGTAAACGATCTTCCCTTGTATACTGGCGGGATCAGCTTTCTTCATCTCATCCATGCTGTTGAAAGTCACTACCTGTGCCGCAATACCGCTTTCCGGCGTAGGCACCGATCCGCCAAGTACATCAACCGTCAATGGAAATTTCTTTTTGCCATCCACTGTGTACCATGCCGTATCGCTTCCAGGGAGCCACTGTCGGACCATGCATGGTTGAATATACACTGAATCAAATGGCATTGCTTTCATCAGACGAAACATATATTGCATCGCTGAATCCATCGCCGGTAAACCGGCAAGCCGGCCTGGTGCTTCTTCACACAGTCCCTTCAGTTGCTGAAACGAAACTTCACTTTGCAATGCGTTGTCAAAAATATTTTTTACCTTCACAGAGTCAGCATTCTGCCCGCCTAAGCGACCTGTCGTGATTATTAATAAGAACAATAAAAAAAGAGAATTTTTCATAAAACACCTGTTCAGCCAAATATTTCCGGATTCTTAAAAACACCGCTATTCAGAATTTCCTGCACTTTTTTATTATTCAGGCCATCGCAGACTGCATCGGCATAACGAGCGTTGTGAATGTCACTGCCGGCAAGCGAAACAAATCCCCTTTCGATCAGATCAATGGCGCGCTTGCGAACTTCAGAGCCATAATATCCGCAAATGGAAGGCAGGTTTACCTGAAACAAAACGCCGGCAGCATGCAGATTTTCAAATACAGGTTCATCGACCGGCCAGTACAGATATCGCTCCGGATGCGCAAGAACAGGGGTGTATCCCTTCATTAATACATCCTGCAAAACATTTCTGAATTCTGGAAACGGATTGAAATAGGACAATTCCACCAGAACATGCTTTTTGTTTCCAAGAAATATCAATCCATCTTTCACCTGTTTTTCAAATCCTTCATCAACCAGATATTCTGCAGCAACCTGCAACTCAAGCCCGGGAATTACTTCTGACACTGCGTTACAGAGATTTTCGAAAACTGGCAAAATGGTTTCACGGCTGTTGCGAAAATATTCTGCCTGAATATGCGGTGTGCAATAAATCTTCCGGAAGCCGCATTCATACATGCGTTTCAGAAGCATCAATGATTCTTCTGTTTCTTTGCAGCCATCATCAATTCCCGGAAGAAAATGGGAATGAACATCAGTCCCTATCGCTGAATAATCTATCAGCTCAGGCTTCCGGAATATGCGATTAATCAAAGACATTCTTGTTTTTCTTGAACCATTCGATTGTTTTGCGGATTCCTTCCTCAATCGTTGTGTCCGGCTTATATCCGATTAGTCCCATGGCTTTTTCAATGCTGGCCGACGAAGAACGGATATCTCCCTGCCGCTCCGGCTCATACATTGCTTTTGATTTTCCTCCACCTGCTTCAACGATGCTGTTGAAAAGAGCGTTCACCGAAGTCGAGCCACCACAACCAATATTCATCACATTGAATCCTGATTCATCAAGCATAAAAGCAGAAAGGATATTGGCATTCACAACATTGCTTACGTAAGTGAAATCGCGGCTTTGCTCACCATCACCAAATATTTTTACGTTCGTCTTTTTTAGAACATGATCAATGAAAAGCGGAATCACAGCTGCATAAGCACCTTTCGGATTCTGACGCGGACCAAAGACATTGAAATACCTGAGTCCTGTAATACTCATTCCATAAAGGTCGGCAAACACACGGCCATACAGCTCATCGGTCACTTTACTTACTGCATAGGGCGAAAGCGGCTTCCCGGTTTTATCTTCCGTTTTCGGCATGGTCTGGTCATCACCGTACACCGACGAAGACGAAGCAAAAACAACTTTTTTTACTTTGTTCAAACGGCATAGATGAAGCACGTTTACAAAGCCGTGCACGTTATTTATGTCGGTGGCCGGTGGATTTTCAACCGAGCGGGGAACACTACCCAGCGCCGCCTGATGAAATACAACATCTGTTTTAATAAAATGAGCAGCAATGGTGTTTACATCATTGATATCGGCCTGTGCAAATGTGAAGGCATCGTTGTCGAAATGATGCTTGATGTTTTCAATGCTGCCGGTAAGCAGATTGTCAATGACGATCACCCGTGCAGCGCCATTTGCGAGTAATGCATCCGTTATGTGAGACCCGATAAAACCGGCTCCACCGGTAACAATGCATTTTTTACCTTTTACTTTAGAAAAAACATTACCTGTTTTCATACATGTCTTTATAATAATTCATATAATCTCCTGATGTAATTCTGTCTAGCCATTCCTGATTTTTCAGATACCATTCCACTGTTTTTTCCAGTCCTTCTTCAAAGGTTACGGAAGGTTTCCAACCCAGCTCATCCTGAATTTTTGAAGAATCAATGGCGTATCGTAAATCGTGACCAGCTCTATCTTTCACATATGTTATTAATTGAACGGATGTTCCTTTTTCACGTTTCAGTTTCACATCCATAATGTTGCAAAGCAGATGTACCAGATCAATGTTTTTCCACTCGTTGTTGCCGCCAACATTGTATGTTTCGCCGCATTTTCCATTACTAAAAACAAGGTCAATGGCTGCAGCATGATCTTCCACATACAGCCAGTCGCGCACGTTCAAACCCTGTCCGTAAACGGGAAGGGGCTTGTTGTGAATGATGTTGTTGATCATCAGCGGAATCAGTTTCTCAGGAAAATGATACGGGCCGTAATTATTGCTGCAGTTTGTAATCACTGTCGGCAAGCCATATGTATGATGATACGCCATCACAAAATGATCGCTCGATGCTTTGGCAGCTGAGTAAGGACTGCGCGGATCATACGCTGTAGTCTCAGTAAACAGGCCGGTTTCGCCAAGAGAGCCGAAAACTTCATCGGTCGAAATATGATGAAACTTCTTTCCATCCATATTGTCTTTCCAGAGATTCTTTGCAGCATTCAGCAGATTAACCGTGCCCATCACATTGGTCAATACAAACTCTGTCGGGTTGATAATACTGCGGTCAACATGAGATTCAGCCGCAAGATGCACAATGCCATCTGGTTTGTATTCACTGAAGATTTTATTGATGTGTTCAAAATCACAGATGTCTGCTTTTACAAAAACATAATTCTCTTTCTTCTCAACATCGCGCAGATTCTCGAGATTACCTGCATACGTCAGTTTATCGAGGTTAACAATTCGGCAATCAGAATATTTGTTTACAAATAAGCGAACTACGTGAGATCCGATAAATCCGGCACCTCCAGTTACAATAATTGTTTTTTTCATGACTTCTTTTGAATTTTATTTCTGTAATTCTGTTCCCACTTCCATGCTGAAAGTGTGATTTCATCAAGCGTTCGCGATGGCTTAAATCCAAGCACCTGCTTTGCTTTTGTAGTATCGGCCCACACTTTTTCAATGTCGCCCGGACGGCGATCAACAATTTCATACGGCAATTTCACTCCGCTTGTTTTCTCAAAACTCTGAATGACTTCAAGCACAGTATATCCATGGCCACTGCCAAGATTGAATATCTCAACACTGTTATCATTCATTCTTTCGCAGAATTCAAGCGATTTTACATGCGCATGCGCCAGATCCGAAACATGAATGTAATCGCGCACTGCAGTACCGTCTTTTGTATTGTAATCGCCTCCGAATACTTTAAGTTTGTCGCGCAATCCCATGGCGGTTTGCGTAATGAACGGCATCAGATTGTTGGGTACACCGCGTGGTAATTCGCCAATAAAAGCCAGCTCATGCGCACCTGCAGGATTGAAATACCGGAGCGATACAATGCGCATTCCGGGCTTTGAATGAATAAAATTCGAAATGATTTCTTCGCCGATCTGCTTTGTGTGTCCATAAGGCGACCATGCAGGACTGAAAGGCGTAGTCTCGTTTACAGGGAGCACTTCGCTCTGCCCGTACACTGTGCACGATGAAGAAAAAACAAAGGAATTTATTTTTCGTTCCAGACAAAAATCAAGGACACTGACCAATGAACCAATGTTATTCCTGTAGTATTCAAGCGGTTTTTCAAC
>CAZJOL010000007.1:5387-26483 GCA_964547605.1 uncultured Bacteroidaceae bacterium
ATTTTTTTCATACTGCTATAAACTCCAATAGGTCAGTTTCTTTATATTGTGACGGAGAATGCCCTTCACATCAATCAAAACCCCTTTGTCATCAGTCAACATTGAAGCGATTTTATCTTCGTTCATGTCCATGTATGCTTCGTGCATGACTGCAAGAATCACGGCGTCGTATTTACCTTGCGGACCCGATGCCAGCGGCAGACCATACTCATGTTCAAACTGTTTTGCATCGGCATGTGGATCAACGGCATCGACTTTCAAGCCATATGAGATAAGCTCATTGATTATGTCAACCACTTTGCTGTTGCGGATGTCGGTCACATTTTCCTTAAAGGTAACACCCATCACAAGCACTTTGCTGTCGAGAATATTTTTCCCAGACTTGATCAGTTTTTTCACACACTGCTTTGCAACATAAGATCCCATGCTGTCGTTCACAAAACGTCCGGCGCGGATGATCTGCGGATGATATTTGTATTCCTGTGCCTTGTGTACAAGATAATACGGGTCAACTCCAATGCAGTGTCCGCCGACAAGGCCGGGCTGAAATTTCAGAAAATTCCATTTGGTTCCGGCTGCTTCAAGCACATCAAGTGTGTTGATTCCCATGCGACCAAAAATAATCGAAAGTTCATTCATCAATCCGATGTTGATGTCGCGCTGCGTGTTTTCAATAATCTTTGCAGCTTCGGCAACCTTGATGCTGGGCGCACGGTGCACACCAGCTTTGATTACAAGTTCGTAAATCTTTGCAACTTCTTCGAGCACTTCGGGTGAATTTCCAGAAACAATTTTCACCGTATTGGTCAGCGTATGCACCTTGTCACCAGGATTGATGCGCTCTGGAGAATAACCAACATTGAAATCCTGCGGGAATTTCAACCCGCTGAATTTTTCCATGATCGGAATGCAATCATCTTCTGTGGCCCCCGGATACACTGTTGATTCAAAAACAACCGTGTCACCTTTTTTCAGGATTTTCCCAACCGTTTCACTGGCTTTCACAAGAGGTGTCAGATCCGGCAAATTGTGATTGTCTATGGGTGTTGGAACAGCAACAATATGAAATGATGCTGCCTTCAGATCTTCGGGATTACATGTATAAACAATTTTTTTATTCAAAAATTCTTCTGTCGGAATCTCATCGCTCGGATCAATGTTTTTCCTCATGAGTTCAACTCTGTCTGCCTTGATGTCGAAACCAATCACATCAATTGTTTTCGCAAACTCGAGCGCAATCGGCAATCCAACATAACCAAGTCCGATGACCGATAATTTTGTTTCGTGATTAAGTAATTTTTCGTACGTTTTCATGTTTGTTTTATTTATTGATTTTATTCAAAATAGGATGAAAATCACCCGTGAGAGGTGCAATTGATGCATTGCGGATGTTGTACACCATCTCAATGGAACGGCGTGCATCCTCAAGCCCGAAGCCATTTCCCGCAAGTATCTGTTTGTAACTCTCTGTATGTAGTTCTGTAAAACCCTCCGAAAACTCAAATTCGGAGCCATTTACACGTATGGAGCGAAATGTTCTTTTCTGCCCTTTGATTTCTTCCGGAAGATCATTCTCGTCAATACTGAGAAACCATCGGACATTGGCGTTTTTCAGCTTGAAAAATCCTGCCGCTTTCTGGTCGTTGTGCATATGAACAACCGATTGTTCAACGCTTCCGAAAATCCAGGTCAGCATATCGAAAAAGTGAATTCCAATGTTGGTTGCAATTCCACCACTCTTGCTTACATCCCCTTTCCATGAATGATGATACCAACGTCCGCGACTGGTAATATACGTGAGATCAACATCGAAAAATTCGTTGCTTCTCTTCTCTGTTTCTTCTTTCAGTTGCCGGATTGAATCGTGAAGCCGCAGCTGAAGAATGTTATTGATTCGTTTCCCAGTTTCATTTTCGATTTCAGCAAGAGCGTCAATATTCCATGGATTCAGCACCAGCGGCTTCTCGCATATCACATCGGCCTGATTGCGCATGGCCATGCGAATGTGTGCATCATGCAGATAATTTGGCGAACAAATGCTTACGTAATCAATTTTGCTGTCGCCCGCACGCCGCATTTTGTCAAGATGACGATCGAATCTTTCGGGCTCGCTGAAATAATCGGCCTCCGGAAAATAGGAATCAATAATGCCGATACCATCGTATGGATCAAGCAATGCTGTTACGTGATTTCCCGTATCGCGTATGGCCTTCATATGCCTGGGGGCGATATATCCGGCTGCTCCAATCAGGGCAAAAATCAAAGGTTTACTCATTTTGGTTTTTTTGAGACTTGTCCGTCTTTCAAATTATATTGTTCTCCGCTTTCCGGACATTCAGCGGTTCCGTCTTCACGGAAAATCAGTCGATGACCATACTCACTCACCCATCCCATCTGCCTTCCGGGATTTCCGATGACCAGCGCATAAGGCAACACATCTTTCGTGACAACAGTTCCGGCACCGATCAACGCGTATTCTCCAATGGTGTTTCCACATACAATTGTTGCATTGGCACCTATCGAAGCGCCCTTTTTTACAAGTGTTTGCTCATATTGATCACGGCGGATAATCGCGCTGCGCGGATTGGATATATTGGTAAACACCATGCTGGGTCCAAGAAAAACATCGTCTTCACAAATGACTCCGGTGTAAATCGACACGTTGTTCTGAACCTTTACATTGTTTCCAAGAACAACACCTGGTGATACAACTACATTTTGGCCGATGTTGCAGCCCTTTCCCATCGTACATCCCGACATGATGTGCGAAAAATGCCAGATCTTGCAACCTTCACCGATGGCGCAGTTTTCATCAATCACACTGGTCGGATGTGCAAAAAAAACAGCCATACTACTTGTTTAAAAATTCAAGAACTGAATCCGTGATAAATTTCAGCTGCTCTTCATCCAGCTCAGTATGCATCGGCAAAGAAAACACGTTTTCCGAAAGCCATTCAGTATTCGGGAAATCGCCCTGCTTGTAGCGTGGATCAAGATAAGCCTTCTGTAAATGCAATGGAACAGGATAATAAATCATACACGGTATGCCGCGTTCCTGCAAGAACGAAATCAGTCCGTCTCTGTTCACACCTTGTCCGATGAGCGTGTATTGATGAAATACATGACGCGATTTTTTATAACGGAATGGAATGATGAGCTTCGGATGATTTGCAAATGCTTTGTCATAGAAATCTGCTGCTGCAATGCGGGCTTTGATGTAATCATCCAGATATTTCAGTTTGACATCCAGAACTGCTGCCTGTATGCTGTCGAGCCGGCTGTTAACGCCGATCTCATCATGATAATAGCGGACTTTCATTCCATGATTGACAACTACGCGCAGTTTGGCCGCCAGATTATCGTCGTTTGTAAATACAGCACCGCCGTCACCATAGCAGCCAAGATTCTTCGAAGGGAAAAAGCTGGTGCAGCCCAGATGCCCGATGGCTCCGGTCTTCTTTGATGTGCCATCTGCAAAATAATAATCCGATCCGATGCTCTGACATGCGTCTTCAATGATGTACAGATTGAATTCCTTTGCAAGGGCCATAATTTCCTCCATGGGTGCCGACTGGCCAAAAAGATGTACCGGCACAATGGCTTTTGTTTTCGAAGTGATTGCCTTGCGGATGGAATCAACAGAAATGTTCATGGTATCTTTCTCGACATCAACCAAAACAGGCGTCAGGTGCAGCAATGCAATAACCTCAGCTGTGGCAATAAAGGTGAACGATGTGGTAATGACTTCATCGCCGGGCTGCAGCCCAAGCGCCATCATACTCACCTGCAATGCATCTGTACCATTGGCACAGGGAATTACATGCTTTACGCCAAGATATTGTTCCAGATTTTTCTGAAATCGCTGAACAGCAGGACCGTTGATGAATGCCGTGCTTGTCACAACATCCATGATTGAACTGTCGATTTCGTTCTTGATTTTTTCATATTGACCCTGAAGGTCAACCATTCTGATCGGCTTCATTCTCAAATTTTCTGCAAAGCTAATAAAAAGATGGTTTGCTTTATATAAGTGTATGAAACAAGGTCAAGGTCGAGGTCAAGGTCAAGGTCGAGGTCGAGAACGAGATTTAGGTTTAGAGGTTGATGTGTTTAGTGGTTGAGAGTGGCCGAAAGGCAGAAAGAAAGCTACGTAGTACAGTTGGATGCGCGTTGTTCATTGTACGTTCAGTTTATCCCGACGAAGGGGTGACATTTTGGTATGGGCGGCATGCCGCCCGCCGCATGCCGCATGCCATATGCAACTCAATACCTTACCACAACCCCCGTACTCGCGCCATTCAGAATATCCTTCAGTGTGCTCTTGATTTCAACAATTTCCGGGTCATCCGATTTCACGGCTCGTGCATTTTTTTTCACGCCTTTCACTTCATGTGGTGTCTCAATAATCGTTTTCACATTGATCATCGATGATACCTCAACGCCCATGAAATCCTGCAGCAGCGGACTGTCTTCCTGTTTGTTGATCTGCTTTGTAATCAGCGGCCCGATGTTCTTTTTGCTGAACTTATGCTTGCCAACCTTCATGTATTTCGGAACAACAAATCCGTACTTCATGCCGGCCAGCTGCAGCAGCGCCTTTTTAAACACCTTGTGATTTTTGAAATGAAAGGAAACCTGATAAAGCCCCTTCTTTGTATCCGAAACGGCCTTGACGTCCGTGATGCCGGATACATCCTTCACGGCATTTTCAACCGTCTTTGGAAAATTCAGAATGTCTTCGGACGGCTTGAAAGCATCCATGCCTGTTTGAGTCAACGCGCCAAGATCAAGTGATAACGAATAATCTCCACTTTTATCAGGATAAATTTTTATACGTTCCTCCAACTCAATACAGGACGTCAGAAACAAGGCGACAAGCGCAAGAAACGCTATACAAAAACTACTGAATAATCGCATTGGGATCGAAAACTTTTTTCAGAATGTCATTGATGCGTGCTGCGGGATCGGTGCGGATTTTCTTTTCCTCTACCGCAATCTGTGAGAACAGTGCACTCAGTGCTTTCTCAGTTACATATTTTGAAAGATCGGTTTCGATCGGTGTAACCAATGGAATTTTATTGTAGGTGGTGGTAATGTCTGTCCAGTATTTGGTGCAATTCACAGCATCCAGCGCCTTGGTGATTTCCGGTTTGAATAAAGCGGTAAGTGAAGCAGTGGTTTTCGATTTAAAATACTCAGTGGCAGCGTTGTCTGTACCTTTCAGAATATTCACCGCGTCTGTAATGGTCATGGAAGTAATGGCATTCAGAAATATCGGACCAGCTTTGGCAACAGCGTTTTCTGCTCCATGGTTCATGGTCGCAATAAAATTGTCAATCAGCGTTTCCATGCCAAGTTGCTGCAGCTTTTCCTTTGCTTTGATGGCTTCCTGCGGGAAAGGAATCATGTATAGAGGGTTTTTCAAAATACCATCAGCTTTTCCAAGCATCCCGACGGCATTGTTGGTACCTACGTTAAGGGCTTCTTTGAGCCCTTTGGCAACGTCTCCTTCGGTAAGCACCACCGGCACATTCGTTGGAAGATTCAGCTTTCCAAGAGTATCACAAGCTGTAAGTAAGACTATTGTTGCAGCAAATGCAATAATGTATTTTTTCATGGCAAAAAAATTTTCGTAAAGTTACAAAATCTCTACCAGATTAATAACTTTACTGCCGCTAACAGAATATCACAAAATGGAACTGCCAAAAGGATCACTTATCAGTTATTTCAGCACACTTGTTAAACAACACGGTGGAATCAATCTGGCACAGGGTATTCCGGGATTTTACCCACCGCAGGAGCTGCTGGATGAATTGAAAAATATTTCGCACGAAAATATTCACCAATATCCGCCGGGGATCGGAAATTTTGCGCTGACAGAGCAGTTGTTGCATTTTTATTCGGACCAGTATCCTTTGAAAAAAGAAAACATGCTCATCCTGCAGGGTGCAACCGAAGCACTTTGCCTGATTTTTTTATATGTGATGCGCCAAACCGGCGGATCATTTACCACACTGTCATTCTCTCCTCCATACGAGTCCTACCGTCAGCTTCCTAAACAATTCGGGCTTCCTTTCATTGAACTGGATCCTGATGAAAACGGCAAACTGCCGCTATCACAAATCGAAGAGAAAATCGACTCTCAAAATGTAAAACTCATTTTCCTGGCCTCGCCTGGAAACCCGCACGGAATCATGTTTTCAAAAGATGACGTTGAGGCACTTACTGATATCTGCCAGCAAAAAAAATGTTTTCTTGTTTTCGATTCTGTGTACAGAACGCTGCATTACGAAAATAAACCATACGTTCCGCTTTCAAAACTGAATCCTTATCTCTTTGTAGTCGACGGATTCTCAAAATGGTTTTCCATCACAGGCTGGCGTGTTGGATTTCTCATGCATGATGAATCGCATTGTGCCGCATTGCGGTCAATGCATGACTACACCGGACTCTGCACCAATTCTGTGTTACAGGAAGCGCTATACCGCTATGTTTCCAGAAATGATTTCGGAAAACATTATTCGGAAAATCTGCGAAAAAGTCTCGCCGAAAACTATCGGGTCTCTTCAGAAAAACTCAATTCGATGGGTTTCGGATGTAAAAAGTCGGATGGCGGATACTTCATCTGGGCTGAGCTCCCGGAGAAGTATTCAAATGGATTTGAATTTGCAGTGAAACTTTTTGAAAACCAAAAAGTTGCCATTGTTCCAGGTATTCACTTTAGCGATAAAGCTGAAAAAATTGTCCGATTCAATATTGCAAGACCGCTCCCAGAACTGACTGCAGGACTTGAAAAACTAAGTGACTTTCTTACAAAATGAACCGACAGAAATAAATTTCTCTGCGTTACTTCTCAATCCTTCTCACTGAACCACTCGCCGGATCCAGCAATATATGCCGGACAGATGATGGCAGATAGTTTATGACTCCAAGCTGACAAACAGCCACTTTTTCCATCAGCATCACTTCGCCATTTCCGTTCCTGATAATGAACACGCAAGTCTCAGGCATGTTATAGGCCAGCCCCTTGTTCTTGTTTTTCTTTGTATTTGAGATTGTCGTTGTCACAGCAACAGTACGGTTTTCAGGAATAAGCTGATAATAATACATATTATCTGTATATAAGCTGTCCTCTGTTTCCGAAACACCCTCGGTTGAGTAAAAACTGAAAATAAATGCATCCTCTGCAGCTTTGTCCGGATCAATGTAAATCCTGTAATGCCGCGTGTATTCAACAGTCTTGCCGGTAAACAAAGTCAGATATTCCTGCTGCATTCTGTTTATCTCTCCAAGCATGGCATTAAATGTATTCATGTCATAATCAACTTCCTGATAACCCGAAATCAGATTCATCTTGTTTTCCGAAATCAGCCGGATATAATCGGCGGCATCCTTTGCCTTGTCTTCAAGCGACTTTTCAATGATGCTGTGTTGCAAAATCTGTTTTTCAATTGTCACAGTATCCAATATGATTTTTTCGATGATGGTGTCTGTTTTCACCTGCGTATTTCCCGTTGCAAAATGCTCGAAACCTACATTTACTGGCAGCGTTGAATTGTTGCTTTCATTTTCAGCATTCATGCTGTTTTCATCGGAGGTCTCCGTCAAAGACACATTCAGCGCAGTTATACACCCATATTCATTCAGACTGAGCAGAAATTCATCTTTGTTTTTCATCTGACCTGTCTCAATGTAAAACAGCTTTGAAGTATCGGGAACAGCAAACGAATTCAGCTCCATATCTTCAATGGCATATTCCGTTTTGTTTTCAGTAATCACATTGCTGATTCCGGTGAATTTGGCCGAATACTGCGAAAAAGGTCCTTTCAGATAATGCGTCTCTTTCACTGTTATGTCAACAATCAACCTTGTTTCCGGCAGGTAATAAAACACGCCTTCCTTTTTCAGTTTTGAATCGCCGTGAACAGGAATCACCCTGAATGGATGACATGCACTCAGCGAAATGATCAGCAATATAAAAATGCTTATACGCATATGATTTTTTTTCAAAATTAATGAATTTCACCGAATACTTTAAATCATTTACCTTTGCAATAACATGAATGAAAAAACGACCATCCGGATCGGCAACAGCAAATCGCCGGTCATCATCAGCGAAAATCCAGTCAGGGATTTCAAAAGGTGGTGGCAACTCCGCATTGGTACTCATAAAACAACGAGGGTTATTTTACTGGTCGATGAAATTCCCTACTCAATTCATCGCAATGTAATTGATGACATGTTGAAAATTCTTCCTGTTGAAATTGTTGAAACCAGACAGATTACGGCAGGTGAAGACTGTAAACATTGGAATAATGCCGGCAGCATTCTGGCAGAATGGATTGACTTTCCGGTAACAAAAGACACAGTTGTAATATGCATCGGAGGCGGCACCATCACTGACCTTGGTGGTTTTCTTGCTGCATTGTATAAACGAGGGTTGCGTACAGTGTATGTTCCTACATCACTCATGGCAATGACAGATGCATCGCTGGGTGGAAAAAATGCAATCAATTTTGCTTCAGCCAAGAATCAGCTAGGGACAATCCGTTTCCCTGAATTCACCTTCGTTTCAACAATATGGCTTTCTTCATTGCCGGCATATGAGATCAAATCAGGGTATGCAGAAATGATGAAACATGCATTGCTGGATGACTACAGCTTCATCAGAACAATGCTTGGAATCAGCAATACAGAGGTTCCACCTGCTTTTTCATTACTTGTTCGCAGCATCCGGGTTAAAATGAAAATCATTACAGATGATCCTTTTGAAAAACAAGAACGTCTGTGGCTGAATCTTGGACACAGTTTCGGACATGCATACGAAAGCTTTTTCAATGCTTCCGGCAAACATATCTCGCACGGACACGCAGTGGCCATCGGACTTACCGAAGCCTTGTACTTTTCAGTGAAACTACATGGATTTTCGCAAAAGATTGCAGACGAAATATCAATCTGGCTGAAGCAACAATTCGATTTGGGCTCACTGCCTCAATGGAACGACATCAGACCATATATTCTGAAGGACAAGAAAAATCTTTCGTCCGGAATTCGTCTGGTCCTGCTTAAATCGCCCGGCAAACTTCTGATTCAGCCAATGGATGAAGCCGCCTGCAGCGCCATGCATGCTGATTTCCAGAGCCAAATCCAACGATAGTTCAGCCCATAAAAAAAGTGAGCCGAAGCTCACTTTTCAGTATGTTTCATTTCCTTAGAAATACAGAATTCTATTGTCTTCAACATCGGCCTTACGTTGCAGAGCCTTGAACAATTCATAATTGACCTTGCTCTGGAAAAACTGCATCTTCTGGGCCATGATTGCTTTGGCGTCGGCTGGCTGAGCTTCAACAATGTCAATCACTGTGTAAACAAATATGCCCATTTCGCCTTTGATTGCTTTTGAGAGTTTCCCTTTCGATGAAGCTGTAATGTTTCCTACAACTTCCGGTTCCGGGCCATAACCAGGCAGCGAATAGGTTGCGAATGTCACATCGAATGTGTCAATGTCGGCATCGAGTTTCTTTGCCAATGCATCAACTGTGGCAGTGCCATTCAGGGCTGCATTCATTTTTTCCATCAGCATCTGTGCTTTCTTCTCTTTTTTGGCAAATGGCTCAACGATGGTCTTTACAGATTCAAATGGCGCCTGACCTTTTTCAGCCCTGGTTTTCAAAAGCGCAATCACATATTTGGTCTCAGTATCGAGAGAGAATACTGTGGAAACCATTCCTGTATCGGTATCTTCATTATATGCCCAACGAACAACTTCGCGACCTTCAGCAATACCGGGCAACGTGAAATCGGTTGTTTTTACTTTGTCGGCCACGCGTTTTGTGTATCCTTTGTCAATGATGTTCTTTTCAAAAGCTTGCGGATTCTGACTTTCAGCAGCAAAAACATTGGCCAGATTGTAAATCGAATCGCTGGTGGTTGTGCTTGGTTCAACCGTGCGCTGAATGGTTGCAATCTTGACTTTATTGATGGGTTTCGTTTTATCAATTACCTTAATAACATGGTAGCCAAATACAGTTTCCACAACGGTGTAAGAACCGATTGCGCCTTCCACACAGGCCTTGTTGAACTCAGGAACCATCATGCCTTCCTGGAACCAGTCGAAATAACCGGCATTCTGCTTCACAGACGGATCATTGCTGTTGGCAACAGCCACCTGAGAAAAGAATACGCTGTCTTTTCCGCGCACAACTGTAAGAAGGCTGTCTGCCATACGCTTTGCCTGCTCTTTTGTTCTTACAACACTTGAATCGGCATTTTGTGCACCCTGATAGGCAATGAGAATATGTGAAGCCTTGAGTGAATCGGGAATCATTTTGCGGTCAAGCAGTTTGTGCATGAAGTAGATATTGTTTTCGAGATAGGGTTCAACAAATGTTCCCAGCTTGGCGCCAAAGAGCGTGTCGGCTTTTACCGGCAGCACTTCGCGGCGCAGATATGAGCTGTCCCAGGTGAAATCAATGTCAGCATTCGTATTGATGAAACCGGCAATATCAGCATCTGATGTTTTTGTAAACCGTGAATAAATGGTATCCACTTTTTCCTTCGCATATTTATGATCCGTCACTGACGGTTTTACGTCGAAAATAACGAAATCAACTGCTGCAATGGGCTCGTCGAGAACAAAATCAAATTTGTGCTCTTCGTAGTATTTTTTCATTTCATCTTCAGTGACCGTTATGGTGGAATCGCTGATTGATGCATAGCGCAGACCTGTATATGTGGTCACATATTTCTTGTTCCTGTCAATGTTTTCACGGTCAATGAATGCTTTCGGCATATAGAAAGCTTTGTTGACAAGTGTTACGTATTTGGTTTTGGTTCTTTCCTCAATGATCATTTTTTCATACATGCGCCAGTTCTGCTGTTCTTCCGGCGTACGTTCCTCAATGCTTTCAATATACATGGCCACCTGATTGGGGTCGAAAACGCCGGTTTCAGGGTTGGTAAAAAGCTGCTTGATCAGCGGATGAACATATGTTCCTGTGAAAAGTTCTCCCAGCTCGGCATCGCTTACTGCGAGTCCCAGCTTGTCATACTCTTCCTGAAGAATCAGGCTTTCCACCATTTTATCAAATACTTCATTGCTGATCTGAAAATTATCGGATGCGGTAAACTGAATATCCTGTCCGTACTGCATCATATACTGAGCCTTACGCTCTTCAACCTTGGCTGAGAAATCCTGATAATTGATTTTTTCACCAAACACAACGGCCAGTGGTTCAACCGAACGTCTTCCGCCGTTTGAAGTCATGAAATCGCTCAAAACAAAAAGTGCCAAAGCAACACCGATAATGCCGACGAGTAATCCCGAATGTTTCCGTATTTTTCCAATGGTAGCCATTCTTCTTTTATTTTATTTAAAAAACGAGTGCAAAGGTAATCATTTTGATCAAAAAGCCCTATTCTGAGGTATTTTTATCGTCTTTTATTTCAATTTCCCCTTTGGGCCTCAGTATTCTGTACTGATCAAACCGCTCATCCGATTCAAATCCATCTCCCCAGATAATCTTGTCCGGAGTTATGATCTTGATGAATACGTTTGAATAAACCCGATTGGCACGCTCATCCCAGATCAGATGATCGGTGTACATTTTTTCGGAGTCAGCCGTAATGATAACAACATCATACTTGACTTCAATAAGCTGCAACTCGTCAAAACGCTCTCCATACTTTGCCGTGAGCACGGTTTCCTCCCGCCCGAGAGAGTCGTAAAAAATCACTTTCAGCCCGTCAGTCAGCTTCAAAATCCCTTTCTGTTCCTTGTTCTCATATCTTTTCATTACAGGAGCGGTCAGGCAGGCCTCAATATGACCACTGTCGCTGTAATACATGGTCACATCAAGCGCTTTCTCAACCGGCAGCGTGTCTTTGACTGCAGCTTCCTGGATGCTGTTCATCGAGTTCCCGCAGGAAAAAAACATTGTGACCAGAAACCCGGTCACAATGCATTTGAATATAATATGTTGGAGTTTCTCCGACAGATTTCTAGTCAACACTTCTCACAATGGTTGCTTCATTATACCAGCATGAAACTGAATAGGAAGAGCCTTTTGTGATGTTATAAAAGAACAGGTCTTCGCTTTTGGGAAAGTTTGAATACGCGCTGTTGTATCTCTGACTTGCCAGGTTTACAACGTCAGGGTCTGTGGCCAATGATTTGGCTTTTGCATACTTATCGGCTGCGGCCCAGTATCCGGCTCTTTTCGTTACAGGATTGTCGCCACAGCTACCTGCTGTTGTCATGTAAAGGTCACCGATAATTATGTACGGCATGCCGTCCGCAGGATTAAACTCGGCTGATTTCAGCGCGGCAGCTCTGGCATTGGCATATTGTCCTGCATTGCGGTAGGCTTCAGCCAGTACAAGATAAGCTTCGGCTTTCTCCAGCGGTTTTTCCAGACCTTTTACTGCTTCGTTCAAATATTTAATGGCATCATTGTAAAGCTCAACTTTCAGAAAAGCTTTTCCAAGTGTACAGGCGGCACAGGCAACTGGTTCAAGTTCGTACAGACGCTCTGCTGCCTTGAAATAAAGCGGATCCTTGGTGCATCCTTTTTTCTCCATCAGCGCCGTCAGTTTGCTGAGCCATGACACGTTGTCTTTGTTGGCGTCAAACTTTGCTGTGTATATCCGGATGATTTCCTCGCAGCTTGCCCATGGATCAAAAAGACTGTTGATGTTTCCTTCTGCAATGGCATAGATGTCAATTTTCTTGTTGATCTTAACTGAATCAGCCGGGTTTGCCTTTAATTCTTCTCTGTATAGGTTAAGCTGATACTCAGCTGCAGCTATAGCCAGGTCATAGTTATCGTAAATCTTTGATGTGTCAAGTTTGCCGGCACGAACCATTTCGTCAGTTACCTTGTAGAAAATGGACAGTACGGCAGCTTCGCTTTCATTACCCTGAATCTGCAGTGATTTTTCAAGCGTATAATAAATGAGTTCTTTCTCCTGTGGACGATAAGTGTACATGTCAAATCCCTTACGGCCAAGAATATATCCTTCACCATACTGCTTGGCACAGCCGAAAGCTTCAATGTTTCTGTCATACAGAAGCATAAGAGTATCCACATAAAGTTCCTTTGCGGCACTGTCAGGAGCTTTGTCCATCAGATATCCTATTATGCGGACTCCATCAAGATAAAGGTTCTGACTGGCAAGCGGAGCATTATTGAAACAATATCTCCAGGGTCCGACGGTATAATTGATGGCTTCACCCTTATACTTGGAATCTCTCCATTGTTTGAAATTTTCACGGTAAAGCGAAAAGTTTTTAACTCCGGCGGCACTGTCAATCCCGTATTTTGGGCCTTTTATGCTGCAGGATTCGGGAAACTTAATGTTGTTCTGCGCAAATACACCATTGATCAATGGCATCATCAGTGCAAAAACAAGAACGAAATTTAAAACGGTTTTCATGACTCTATAATTCTAATTGTACTTTTTCTTTTCAAACCAACGCTCTTTCAGAGAAATTCCAAAAACAAACCGTATGTAATTCTCTTCTATCAGATTTTGGTTGGTTGTTCCCATTTTCCCAAATTCAATGCCGGTTGTAATAACAGAGCGCTGAAGTCTTGGGTAAATGGATTTCAACGGCCAGGAGCAGCCAAAACTTATGCCAATTTTGGACAGTTCCTCACCCTTGAGCGATAAATAAGTCTGGTCGTAGTGAAAGCCCCCGTACCAGGTCTTTCTTGTGGAAAATTTTGTACTGGATAACTTCGCAGGTGAATAGGAAAACCCGGCATTGATTGAAATGCTGTTCTTTAGTGAATCCGATTCGCCGAAGGCCTTGAAATCAGACCAGTCCTGCATTTTGAAATCAGCTCCGAATGACCATTTCTGATCCCGTGACAAAAGAAAACCACCGGAAATGCTCATCGGAAGACTGACGGTTCCTTCAACATCATCTGCAACGCCAGTGGTATCAATAATGTATTCGCTTCCTCCGCTGGCATAATATCGCATCGCAAGCATACTTTCACTTGCATTGAGCTCAGTGGGAAAACCAACCGATGCACCAAGGACAAGCCTGGTTTTCTCCGAAGTCAAAGAATCTCTTTTCAGGATCATTTCGTATTGAATCCCGGCGTCAAAAGCAAAGTCTCCAACATATCTTGATGACATTGTTTTCGTGTTGTAATATGCATTAGTGTCAAAAACTATTCTTCTTGTCTGAGACAATGATCCGAAAATATAGGAAACATTGGCTCCGATGCTCAGATGATCGAAAAGTTCCACGGCATGCCCCATCCAGAACTTATTGAAACCCCCACTACCCTCATATTTGGCGGTATAATTGGCCAGGGAATCAATCGGAAAGCTGGTTTCCAGATTATATCCGACAGAGCTGTATGGCTGAAGGCCAAAAGCCATTCCCCAGTTTTCCGCCCCTTTAAATGCAAACGAAAAACTGTTCAGTGAGCCGGAAAACCGGTTTGAAGTCTGTGAGGCATTTTTCTGACTGGAAAAATTACCCTTGATGCCACCGTTGAAAAGCATGGGCAGTGAATCCTGATCATGAAGCAAAATGGTATAGGATGCCGGGTTGAATGAGTTGATTGCATAACGGTCACGGAAAGCAGTTGTGAGGCCACCCATGGAAAAAGACACAGGTTCCGTGTTATTCTGCATTTCACCAAGGCCATATCTGGAGTATGGTGATAAAACAAAGGACTGGGCCTTTATTTGAAATGTGGAAACGAGTAAAATCAGTACAACTAGGTAAATTTTCATGGATTCAGGTTCAGCAAGTGATTCAGCCCCACAAGAACAATTTTTGGGACTGCAAAGATGTGATTTTCATTGGAAATATCAAAATAAGAGGCATCTCCGCCACCTATAAAAACAGAGGCCTTGTTATTGCGATTAACAAATTTGTCTATCCTGAATTGCATTTCAGCTAAACATCCATTCATTACACCGCTAAGAATTGAATCTTTGGTCGACATTCCCATTTCTTCGAATTTGTTCTCTGCCTCGATTAACGGCAGCTTTGAGGTAAAATTGTGCAACGCCCTTAACCGTAAACTGATTCCCGGACTGATGGCACCACCAGTGTAATGTCCCTTTTCATCAACATAATCAAAGGTAATGGCGGTCCCAACCTGAATTACCAGAAATGGGAAAGCGCTTCCTGACAGAAATGCCGCTCCGCAGACGGCAGCCCAACGGTCTTCGCCCAGTGTTTCCGGAGTTTTGTACTCAGACTTAACCGGAACATGAATGCAGTCGCGAACAGAAATGAATCCATTGACCATGAAAAAATTCATATCAGCATCAGGCAGCGTGACAACCGATGCAAATATTCTGCGTGAAGCAGGAAAATTCATTACCAGTTTTTCGACAAATTCCTTCGAATATGGCTCCGAGCCAGATTCCAGAGTTTTTTCACCTGAAAAAACAGCGTATTTACAGCACGTATTGCCTATATCTATGGCCAGATTCAGATTCACAGGGTAAAGGTACGTTAAAAAAATTTTGTCAGATAAAAATATCGTTATATATTTGCACTCCCAAAAAGGAGGCGTCGTAGCTCAGTAGGTAGAGCAGCGGACTGAAAATCCGTGTGTCACTGGTTCAATTCCAGTCGATGCCACAAAAAAAGCCGGAATCATCCGGCTTTTTATTTTGTATCTCGTTCATCACCAGACACCAATATAGCGGTAGAATTCATCAGCACTTGAATTGAAGGTGAATGCGTCGTTGATCAGAAAAATGTTTCCTTTGTCGACAACAAATGTGTAAGCGGTTTTAGCCAGTTTCAGACGGTTTGAATCGAATGTCAGCAAGAGCATCAGTTCACGCAGCTGAGCCGAAGTGACACCACTGACCGATATTGCTGTGATGGCCATCCGGACGCGGGTTTCGTCAAAAGCCTCACGGCGCATCGATGACAGCAGCATTCCAAAAGCATCTGGCGACATTCCCATCGGGACATACACGTTGTTTCCATAAGAATATCCGCTGTAATATCCGTTACTGCCACCGTAGTTGTTTCCATGGCCGTTCCCATGACCATTTCCATGGCCGTTGCCGTGACCGTTTCCATAGCCATTGCCGTGACCATATCCACAACCGTTGTCATAGCCGGACATTGGGTTGAGATTTTCGGTACGAAGAATCACGAAAGCGCCGAATCTGTCGATGGTGCCATAAATTCTTTTATTGGGCATAATATCAACCGAGCCGCGGAATAAGCGATCGACCATTGTTCCGTTCAGCGTCATTGATTCGCGAAAAACTTCCATCCCATGGCGACCATGCTCCAGTCTTGAAACAACAACAGCGCCGGCGTAGCTATCATACTGACGACCGTCGATAACAACATAAAAATCTGCATTTTCGTTTATTGTGATGGTCAATTCCGAGTAAGCTGTTGCGAACATAGCCGGCATGATTGCCATCAGAGCGAGTAAAAGGGTAAATTTTTTCATGGCTTGTTCCTCCTTAAATTTTGTGAGCGATTTCAATCTGCATTTTCAAAGGTTGTGCCACAAAAAAAAGGGAGCTGAAAAAATCAACTCCCCTAATATTACAGAAAAAATATTTGTTATTCCAGAATGGTAACTCTGCCATTAAAAACATGCCAGAGACCATCACCATATTTCACTTCAATGCGATACGAATAAACGCCGGGTGCGGCGTTATGGCCATTTACCTGTCCATCCCATCCATCTTCGATATCTTCGGATTGGAAAACCAGTTTTCCCCAACGGTCATAAATATGCATCAGGAATGTTCCTTCTTCAAGCCCGATGCCAATTCCAGAAGGCTTGAACACATCGTTTACACCGTCTTCGTTGTAGGGCGAGAATGCATTAGGGATATAGAAAGCAATATTCAATTCAACATGAATGACCGTATAGCTTTTGTCGCTGCAACCATTTTCCGAGTAGACCGTCTGCCAGACAATATAATCGCCGGGGCCGGAAAAAGTGTGAACCGGATTGGCCTCAGCTGAATAATTGTTGGTGCTTGAAAAATCGCTGAAGTCCCAATAATAGGTGGAAGCCAACGTGCTCAAATCGGTGAATGTCACTACAGGATTATCCATTGAAACCCAGGTAGTATCAGTAATAAAATTTGAAACCGGTAACTCGTAAACATCTACAATGCCCAGCTCTGATTTAGAGTTTTCACAACCATCAACGCTTATTACGTCAAGTTTCGCATCATATTTCCCGGGATTGGTAAATGTTTTCGATGGCATGGGCAGATTTGATGTCGTGCCATCGCTGAAAGACCAGTTGTAGAAAGCTGCGGATGGATTGACGTTGGCTGAAAACTGTACAAACAAATCTTCACAACCATCATCAGGAGATGCATAAAGCTGGATATCAGGAATTGCATTAACAACTACTGTAACATCGGCAGAGCCTGTGCAACCATTAATGTCAGTACCTGTAACCGAATAGGTTGTATTTGCTGTCGGTTCAACAATAACAGAGGCAAGCGTGTCAGTAATCGGAGCCCATGTCCAGGAAATAGCACCTGTAGCATCGAGTTGAGTTGAGTCGCCGTTGCATATCTGCGCAGGAGTGGCCGCCAATTGAATCAAAGGCGGCGGATTTACTGTAATGTAAATTGAATCTGCCGCCACACACGTTCCCATATAGGTTCCGGTCACAGAATAAAAGCCTGAAACAGTAGGGGTAATGGTCAAAGTCGGAGACGTGGAACCGTCATTCCAGACATAAGCATCACCACCGGAAGCCGTCAGTGTTGTGGATTCTCCAAGACATAGAACAGAGTCAGTTGTTGATATGGACACATCCTGAGTATTCAGATAAACATGAACGGTATCGCGGATTATGAGTTGAGTACCATCGCAGTATTCATAGGCAGCAATGGCAATAAACGTATCCTGTTGTGCAACCATTACAGGTTGCTGAGCGTTGTAGCCTACCAGCGATGAACCATTGAACCATGAAATTGTATAAGCGGGAGCTCCGTTTGGGGTAAAGCGCCAGGCTTCGTTAGCGGCTGACCATGGGCCGGTATTGCGTGCGGGTGGAACAAAAGCCGTTGTGCCTGCAGCATTCTGAATGCCGATAACGCAGTTACCGCTGTTCCATGTAGAACAGGTCGGTTTATTCAGAATGTGAACTTCAATAACATTGGTGCCTTCATACAACACAACCTGCAGGGTGGACTGAAGACTGTTGCAGGAAAAATGGCAGATATGATCGAAATTCATCACAAAAGACCTGCAGGGATAAGAACCAACAACACCATAACGGAAGGTGCCGCAAACGGAAGGATCAATATCGTGGTATGCACCGAAAATTGAGTTCTTAAAAAGGGATGTACTTGGGAGTGAGTTTGAAAAGCTCCATGAACAATACTGATTGGCTTTGGTCAGGTCAAAAGTAATAATGCCGTTTGCTCCAACAACGAGCTGATTGTACGACTGGCCAAAAAAACAAAACTGAAACGGAAGTGTAACAACAGGGCCAAAATAGTCATCCTGAGTAATTGCAATGGCTGTACCCAATGTAAACGGATAAGGCGGTGCATAAGGAATGCTGGATACAGTATACGTATTTGTGTATCCGACATGGAATACATCAGCGGTCAATGTAAGGTTGCTGGGACCGCAAATGGTAGTATCACCTGTACTAAAAGTCGGTGCGGGCCCTGCTTCGAGTGAAGGGCAACCCGGAGCCTGCGCCAAAGCGAGAATCGGTGCAAAAATAAGCGCCAGTAAGAGTATTTTGTGTTTCATGTTTTGAGTCAGTTCGCAAATTTAGAAAAACTTTCTATCTTTAGACCGTAAAATCATCATTAAGTTTACGTATGAGACAAAAAATTGTTACACAAAAGCAGGAATTGCTTCAAATCATATCAGGATCAAAAATCTGTTTTGTTGCCATGGTCGATTCAGCTGGAAAACCTTACAACCTGCCGTTTAACTTCGGATTTGATGAGGACTACATCTACCTGCACAGTGGCAGCGACGGAAAGAAAATGAGAATCCTGGCAGCGAATCCAAATGTCTGCATTGCTTTTTCAAACAGCGAAGAGCTGGCCTATCAAAGCGCCGATGTTGCCTGCAGCCATTTTATGAAATACCGCAGCGTTCTGGTGTGGGGACCTGTTGAATTCATTGAGGATCCTGAAGAAAAGATGGCTGTTCTTAACAAATTCATGAAGCATTACACTGGCCGGGATGATTTCAAATACAATGCACCGGCTATCCAAAACGTAAAGGTGTACAGGGTTTCGACCAGAAACATGAGCGGGAAAACGTACGGTTTCTAAGTTGCTGTTTTTTCGCGATTGACTTTCGCGCTTAGGAAAACATGATATATCATGTTTCACGGCTTTCTGTTGAACAGCTTATCTTTTTTGAGTCAGCATCTGTTGATGTACCCACCTGAACAATAGGTAAAAAATTGTTCCGGCAGCAATTCCAACCAGCGCACCAACAAAAACGTCGGCTGGATAATGTGCGCCCAGATAAATGCGGCTGTAGCCGATCAGTCCCGCATAGCCAGCAAACAAAATCCAGAACCAGTAGCGGTACTTTCGTCGAAGAATGAGCCAGACGAATATTGCCAGGCCAAAACTGTTGGCGGCATGAGACGAAATGAAACCATACTTTCCGCCACAGTAGCCATTTACAAGATGAACAAAATCTTTCAGTTCAAGATTCTGACATGGCCGGTAACGCAGAAAAACGTTTTTAAACAAATGGACGGAAATCTGATCTGTAGCCGTAATCAGCAAAGGAATAAAAATCAGCAACAGCCACCATTTATTTTTCAAAACACGGAAGCAAAGAAAAAGCAACAAAATATAAAAGGGAATCCAGGTGTATTTGTTGCTGACCCAAAAAAAGAAAAAATCAGCGAAATCCGAATGACATCCGTTGATGAGTAAAAACAGTTTTCGGTCGATATTTTCGAAAAACTCAATCATCGGATTTATTCATCATGTTCCAGATGGCGTCTTTCAGTTCAGGAATACCCAACCCGGTGGCTGATGAGAAAAACACAGGATGATGACTCTTTAATTTTGTGGCGATTTTTTTCTTCTGCGTATCATCGATCAGATCGCATTTCGATACCGAAACGATCTTGTCTTTCTGCAGTAATTCAGGGTTGTAGAGTTTCAATTCATTGAGCAGGATTTTATATTCCTTGAGCGCATCCGGCGAATCGGCGGGAATAAGAAACAATAAAATACTGTTTCGTTCAATGTGGCGCAGGAAGCGGAGTCCGAGTCCCCTGCCCTCATGTGCGCCTTCGATGATTCCAGGAATATCGGCCATCACAAATGAGCGGTCATCGCGGTAAGGTACTACCCCAAGATTGGGCACCAGCGTTGTAAAAGGATAATCGGCAATTTCGGGTTTTGCAGCTGAAACAACAGAAAGCAAAGTTGATTTTCCTGCGTTCGGAAAACCGACAAGCCCGACATCGGCCAGCAGCTTGAGCTCGAAGATGGCCCAAACTTCGGTTGATGTTTCACCCGGCTGTGCAAATCGCGGTGCCTGCATGGTAGGAGTCTTGAAAAAGTCATTGCCCTTACCGCCCCGGCCACCCTCGAGCAGAATGATTTCTTCGCCATGTCCGGTGATTTCAAAAAGCACTTCTTCCGTTTCAGAATCGCGGACAACCGTTCCTAAAGGGACATCGATATAAATGTCTTTCCCGTCGCGGCCGGTCTTGCGATTTTCGCTCCCATTCTGACCGTCTTCGGCGTGAACATGTTTTGTGTATTTCAGATGGAGTAATGTCCAGAGCTGAGAATTACCGCGGATAATCACGTGTCCGCCGCGTCCGCCGTTACCGCCATCGGGACCTCCGCGGGGAGTCAGCTTCGAGCGATAGAAATGCGCTGAACCGGGTCCACCTTTACCGCTACGGCAGTAGATTTTTACATAATCGATAAAATTGCTTTCTGCCATAATTCAGAGTTTACATGTGATTGCGGATGGTTTTATCAATAATGGCGGCCACAGTATCGATATGCTGATTGCCATCAATTGAAACCAAACGTTTTGTTTTACGATAGTAGTCAATAACCGGCTGCGTCTGGCTGAAATACACCATGAGCCGGTTGTTCATAATC
>CAZJOL010000008.1:0-23964 GCA_964547605.1 uncultured Bacteroidaceae bacterium
ATTTCTGATTATAATGATTCGTTTGATGGTGGTAAAAAGAAAATTTGTTTTGGGAAGTGTTTTATTGATTATACTGTTTTCTTCTGTTGCAGTGATATGGACAACGGTTCCTTATGTAAAATCACGTTTTCAGGGCTTTTTAATTTCTGTTTCATCGTACGACAGGAATTTAAAAAATTCGAGTGAAGGTACAAGCGAAAGAATACTCGTTTGGAAAAATGCTTCTGTAGTTGCATTGGAGAAATTGCCATTTGGCGCTGGCACCGGCGACGTGAATGCTGCATTAAAAGAATGCTACGAGAAAAACGCTTTTGCGGAGGGTTCAAAAAGAGCGTTTAATGCACACAATCAATATCTGCAAACCACCATAGCAATCGGTATTCCGGGGCTTCTCAGTCTGTTGCTGATTCTTGCAATTTTATTGCGCAGAGGAATTCAAAAAGATCAGGGATTAATATTTTATTTTGCATTGATCGTCGCGCTGAATTTCCTGGTGGAATCCATGCTAGAAACCCAGGCCGGGACTGTGTTTACAGCTTTCTTTATTTCACTTTTCGGAATGAAGGAAATTTCTGAAAATAAAAACAATTCCGAAACCGGACTTTGAATTAACGGATCGGTGCACGGCGCCCGCATGGATTCGGGCATTGGGCGCAATTATGATCGCAGCGCCAAACATTGACAACCGGCTGAAAAGTGATACTGTGAACCGCAGTCCATTGCGAATAAGCTTTATCAGCAGTAACTGTCCGTATTTTCCAATAAAGCGGTTGGGTGCTGGCTTCGGTAAAACTCAGACTATAAACCGTGTCCTTTACCAAAACCGATTGAGCGGATTCAAAATTACTGTTCCAACTGTACATCAGCTCATAATTGTCGAAAGCGTTGGTATTATGCCAGGCAAACATCACGGATTGACCGTTTACAACCAGCTTATTGGCTGGAGAAAATACAGCCGGAGTATCAGGGAGTAAATTTTTTATCGAAGCATTCGCAAAATCAGCCGATCCTGGAATTACCATCGGTCTGGAGGCACTCACTTCGCTCGATTGCATTGAAACAAACCCTACAATGGCAATGACTGAAGTCAAAATAAAAAGTCCGGGCAACAGCCTCATTAAAAAAGAAATCGCTTTCACTTTCACGGTTCAGAGTTTTCAAAGACCTTGCTTTGACAAAAATTCTGCTGCTGAGTAAAATCCATGAGAATTTTTTGACATTATTTCACAAAAAAACCTCCGGACAATGTACATCCGGAGGTCAAATATGTCAAATAAACCGAGTGCCTTATTTAGCTGCGTTCACCACTTTAACTGATTCAGCGGCGGCTTTCAGCAACGGATCTGACGAAAGTTTGCTGCCTGTAGCCTGAACCATCCATACATCAGGAGTCAACCTGCCCAGCGAATAAATGCGCAGTACTTCTGCTGCAAAATCCTTTCCCTTCAGATGCTGCTCCAGCTGGAACTGAATCAGGTGACCTACCGGGTACGCTGAAAGATAAAGCGGTGCATCAATCATATGGCTGTAAACGGCAAGAATTGTCTGATCCTTGATTCCGAAAACCGGCGCGTAGTATTTATTCCAGACATCTTTGGCAATCACAATCACCTGCTCTTTCAATTCTTTCGGTGTTGCATCAGGGTTTTCATACATCCATTTCCAGACGTTCATATCGACCAGACTGACACCCATGATTTCATACAACGACCATGCAATCTCAAGATTTTCGTATTCATGTGCCAGCGGATCATTGTTTTTCATGTCAAGCAACTGCAGATCGCGGCTCTGAAAAATAAAAGCCAATGCCTCTGTAAATGCAGTATTGGGAACACCATGCAGCATGTAATTGTCAACGAAATGAATCGAAATGGTTTGCTCAACATTGTGACCAAATTCATGCACTGCAATGTTGTATCCTTTGTAATTCATTCCTGTTGGAGCAATGCGGGTACGAAGATGGCTAACATCATTACGCATGGCCGAACCCCAGGCGTGGCCACTGCCTACAGCCGGGTCAACATCAATGTAAGTGGAAATGTATTCCGCTTTTTCTGCATCGAAACCAAGTTTTTTCAGAATACCCGGCAGTGCTTTTTTGAAAGCCACATTATCGGGATATAACTTCTGAGTTGTTTTATCAAGCTCAGCCTCATTCAGGCCTGCGCGTGATGTGAAGCCATTGTACCAGATATCGAACGGACGCAGTTTGCGATCCAAACGTTTTTCAATGAGTTTGCCAATATCCTTGATTACAGGCGACGAAACAAAGTTGATGAAAAGTTTTTCGACATCGGGTTGAGCCATTTCCATTTCAGCATCGAACTTGCGCGAAATGAAATTTTCATTGTACGGATAATATGAGTCAAGTTCTTTCAGTGCCTTGAAATTATTCAGCAGCACTTCGTAACGCTTGTCAGGTTCCGGATCAGCTTTCACATCTTTTCCGTTTTCGGTCACTTTGTTGGTGACAGGATTCCACAGTGCAGCACCATTGTTGATGACTTTCTGAGGGATTGTCTGATCAATGATCCGCTGCATCACCTGATAGATCATTTCCTGTTTTGCAAGTCCCTGAACGGTGTCTGCGTAATTTGATTTTAGCTCGTCGCGCAATCCCCAGTGTGTAATCAGCACTTTGTCTTCAGAGAAATATTTCTCGCCTTTATCATTCAGCAAGCTCCCCATGAAAATATTGTAATTCGAAATGTAGCTGTCGCTCTTGACCAAAGTTTCAGAGGCTTTCAGCAGCAGATCAGAAGGAGCACGTGCGATGAACATATCGCCAAGCCGCGCCATTCCCCATTGACGGGCAGTCCATTTCTTTCCAAGATCATTCTTTTCCTGCAGCGTATAATACGGGAAATTCAGCAGCACGGCAAAAGCCGTTTTATTGCTGTACATATCTTCGGCAAAATGTGCCGTCACATCCCACGATCCAAACATTTCATCAACCGGTTTCACTGTGCCGCACGGCTCATGAATATTGCGCATCAGCTCGATGGTGAGCATGTTGTAATGGCCATAGATCTGTTCAAAATAATAATTGTATTTGTCAAACAGTGTGTCAAGCTCCGGACCGGTGGCAGTGAAATTATCAATGCAAAAACGAATGAAAGTGCTGTCGGCGCCATCTTCCTTACGCCACATTTCGGCTGCCTGATCGACACCTTTGTTAATACGGACTTCGTCGGTCTTGCCGAATTTCGCCATCAGACTGTCTTTGGCGGTAGTCACTGTTTCTTTTTTCAGACTGCTCATCGATTTCTTTTCTTTGTCTTTTTTGGGGCTGCAGGCCGAAAACAAAAATGCTCCGGCGAGAACAACCATGGCAATTAAATATACCTTTTTCATGAGTGTGTGTTTGGTGAGCAAATATACTATTTAATGTGGAAATGTGAGAATGCGAAATGCGAAATACGAAATACGAAATACGAAATATAATGTGGAAATGTGTGACTGCGTCAATGTGCGCCTTCGGCGATGTGTGAATATGAGTTACGTTGAAAATACGAAATTAGAAATACGAAATACTGCAGCGATGATGCGATGATGCGATGATGTGATGATGTGGAAATGTGCGCCTCACGTGAAACAGCTTGTCACGTTTTACGTGATGACACGGTCGTCCATGTGTCGTTGCGCGAATGTGTGAATATTAGATGATCACTTTTATCTTTTTACTTTTATCTTTTATCTTGAACGGATGTGGAAATGTGCGCCTGCGGCGATGTGGAAATATTAGATTGTCACTTTTGTCTTTGTAATTTTGTCTTGAGGGTGGCCTTCAATCTCAATGGAGCTTCGCACACCTTGTCCCCGGGGCGTTGCCCAGCGCTACCAATATGTTGTCCCTACGGGACATCCGATGGTGCTTCGCTGCTTTCTTTTATGCCTTTGGCCACACAATGCATTATATATTGTGCCGTCTGCCGCCTGCCCTGCGCGTTGTACGTTGAGCCATGAACCGCATGCCGCATGCTTTCTCCCAAGCTCCTTCTCAGAGCACCGACGCTTCGGTCGGCACATATTGCTGACAGCTGATTCCTGAAAGCTGGTTACTGACGGCTGAAAGCTACATGTAACGATTGTAACGTGTAACGGCAAAAATCAATGACACCCACAACTGCAGCCGCCATGGCCCGCCACCGGCAGTCCGGCTTCAATCCAGCCATGCAGACCGCCGTCGAGGTTGTACACTTCGGTGAATCCTTTTTGCTGCAATAAAACAACTGCCTCTGCGCTGCGGATTCCGTGATTGCAAATAACAATTATCGGAGTATTCAATGGCAGCTCTGCGCACATTTCATTCAGCTGACCGATCGGATACAAAAGCAGCTGAGGACAATCGATAGAGGAAACCATTACTTCCATGGCCTCACGGACATCGACTGCCAGCGCAAGGTTTGACTCAAAAGCTTCACGGGCATTAATCGGCAAAACATGCCGGACTCCTTCAAGAATAAAGGTTTGATTGACTGGTATTAAAGAAAAGGACAGCATTTTTGTTGTAAAATTACAAAATACAGTGGATTTACTGAGCGGATGCTCTGTTTGTATTGACACAAAGGTCATTAATCAAATTTTTCATCGCATAAACAATTATAACCTTTTGTTACTAACTATTTTATTACTAACTTATTTGTTACTAACTTATTTGTTACTAACTTATTTGTTACTAACTTATTTGTTACTACAAATAATTATTGTACTTTTGCAAGTGAATGATGATTTCATTAAAACAAATTAATCAATCCTTCATGGAAGCTCCATTTGTTTTCGGGAAAACGGCTCGTTTCGATGAATTTACAGACCGCGAAACTCAGACCGAAAGGCTGATAACCAATTTCAATTCAGGTACCAACACCATACTTATTTCACCCAGACGTTGGGGTAAAACATCATTGGTTCTGCATACTGCAAGTTCATATGAAAAACGTTACAAAAGCAATCGTGTAGTGATAGTTGACTTAAACAACATCCGATCGGAGCAGGAGTTTTATGAGAAATATGTCAATCAGATCATGCGGTCTGTGTCGACAAAAATCACTGAGTTTACTGAAAATGCAAAAACATTTCTGAGCCGCTTTATTCCTCGCATCAGCTACAGCCCCGACCGGCAAAACGAAATATCGGTTGGTCTTGATTGGGAAGCGGCTGGGCAGGACGCCGACGAAATCATTAACCTGCCACAGAAGATAGCAGCAAAAAAAGGCATCCGCATCATTGTCTGCCTCGATGAATTTCAAAACATTATGGTGTTTGATAATCCGCTTGCTTTTCAGAAAAAATTACGTTCGCACTGGCAGAATCACAGCCGTGTGACCTATTGTCTTTACGGAAGCCGCCGTGGGCTGATGACCGAGCTTTTCACGCATTCTTCCATGCCGTTTTACAAGTTCGGCGACTTGATGTTTCTTGAAAAAATTGAAGAAAAACAATGGGTTAGATTCTTTATCAAACGATTCAAAGATACCGGTAAAAAAATCAATGCTGCCGATGCGGCATTGATAGCACAGAAAGTGGAGAATCATCCGTTTTATGCACAGCAATTGGCGCAGCTGACCTGGCTGAGAACGAAAAAAACTGCCAATACGCAAATCGTTAATCAGGCAGCCGAAAGTTTGCTGGATCAGCTCAGTTACCTCTTTCAGAATCTGGCTGATAGTCTGCCTTCGAGCCAGCTCGGCTTTCTTCAGGCCATCATCGGTAACGAAACGAAATTTACATCGGGAGCTGTCATAAGCCGCTATAAGCTTACATCGTCGGCTCATGTGGCGAAAATCAAAAAAGCGCTTATTGACAAAGACCTGATTGATTATCACAACCGGCAATACAACCTGAACGATCCCATGTTCAAACTCTGGCTGAAGACAAGATACTTTATCTGATAAAACCTACATTTTCATAGCTGCATGAATGGCCTCGGTTCCGTCTGTTTCTACTTTCCGCAAAGTAAAAACAGCACGGCGCGACTGTGAACGAGCCATGGCTAATACATCAGATGCATTCACTACATACAAATCGGTATAACCGACAGCAACTGCAAAAACGGTCGGTGAAAATTTTTCAACAACCGCACTGCAGGCACCATCTTTCATTCCCAGTGTCAGGCAGGAATTGTCGCCCCCATCGATAACCATAACAACAGCGTCTTCAACTTCTTTTCCGTCTGGGGTGATGAATCTGGCCAGCACTTTAACCGGTTCATCCATCCGGTCTATTTTATCGCAGTTGACAAGCCCGAAACCGGAAATTGAAACATTTCTGGTGACCTGAATGGAGCGGTCAGTGGCATACCGGCGGACCATATAGGCACTCACGCGTGATGCATAATCCGTCCATTGATCCCATGTCATGGCAAGCTCTTCCGGTGCCATTTTCGAATAAATTACATTTCTGTTGTCTGCAAGAAGCGCAAAAAAGTAATCTCTGTTTTTCTTGTCAAATTTTGCTCTTACCTTATTCAAACTCTTATTGTACCGCTTGTTAAACTGCAGGTTCTGCAACTGAGCTTTTTCGCCGTCGGTGAATTTTCCTCGGTAAGGTATGGCATTGAATTCAACTTTCCCATTCATTGATTTCAGAATCACATTGAACAGCCCGCTCTGCATGTCATATTCAATTCTGATATCATGATACATTTTCTTCATGACAAAAACTTTCGAAAATCCCTTTTTATCAAGCGGCCCGACATATTTCCATACAATATTTCTCATCGGGCTCAGCTCAGGAAAGGTTTTGAAAAAAAATCCCACATCGGCATTCCTGCTCAAAATGGGTAATTGAAACAGTACTGCAGTGCGGTTGCTTTTATCGTACAGCCTTTTAATTCTGAAATATGGGATATTGGATTTCGAATATGACAGGGGCAGATTTGCTTTCTGATCAATGAATCGTGCAAGCAACACTGTTCGTGCATATTCCGGACTTTCCCAGCGCTCGTCGAAAGACAAAGTATCATTTACAATAGTCATGGTGCGCCAGAAACGCCACGCATCGGAGTACACCGTCATGCTGTCTGCAGAAGGTCTTGACGATGGTATTGTCTGAAGCGGCTCAATAAACTTCCATTCGCCTTTGTTTTCATCAAATGTATATAGATTGAATCCGCTCTCAGTATTTGGTGTCGGCAATTCAATGTCGATTTTTTGTCCCTGTCTGACTTTGAGTGCCTGCCCATCTTTTTCGGCATACAATTCAAACATGCCTGCTGTCTGGAAATTTCCGGCAACACCTCCCGAGTCATATTTCATGGTGACGCCTGACAATGCGAGAGCTGCGGGCGAAGTGAGATCGCGGAAAAACAATGTGTAACCGCCCTGGATAGCGTTACCTTGCTGGTCCACTAAATCGTTTCTGCCAATGCGGATGCGGTATCCGCCCGGAACTGCTATAACGGCATTCTGATTTGTATTCACGTCAATCCGCGTGAACAGTGGATCCATATTTTTCAAGGGCGCCGAAAATTTGCGGTTTTCAGGAACAACTCCGCTTGCATCGGCATGAACCGTTTGCCATCGGGTTTCAGGAGAATTCTCATTCAGTTCTGTGTATTTATGAACAAGCACCCGGGCCGATTTTCCCGATGCCTCAAACATCATCTGCGGATATACCTGCAGCACCCAGCCCAGTAACAGGCCGGTCATAAAGATTTTTGTTTTCATGACTCACGGATTTATAAATTCTAACGCAAAATGATTGTTTGATATTTTATGAAATTAAAAAAATGTTTATCACAATGTTGCCGGCAACAAAAAACCGGTTTGAAAAAAATCAAACCGGTCAAAAAATAATTTTATCTACATCTGTCCGCCACCGCCACTCTGAGGCGGCATCTGGCTTTGTTCCAGTTCAATTTTTCCAAGACGTACCGTAATGCCGAATGTCAGAAACTGGCTGCGGTTTTTGGAATAATCTTCTGAATAATAAGTCGGCGTATTTGTGATGGTATTGCTTTCCTGCCAATTGAAAATATCCTGCATACCCAGTCGTATCGAGAGCTTTTTCTTGAAAAGGTCTGCATTGAGATTCGCATTTACAAAATAAGTGTCTTCCGATGATCCCTGAAGATTAGCAGCAGCAGCGCGATAGATGCCCATGATATTCAGACGCAGAAATTTGTAATTCCACATAAAAATCAGTTTGCCATCGTAGGTCAGGTTTTCCTTGTCAACAATGTATGATTCAAGATCGGCATAGAAATCCTGATAATAGACGTTGGCGTTGAACATGATTCTGTATGCGGGTTTCGGGCGCCAGGTCACTGTGAAATCACCTCCGGTGCTGATGTTTTTCCCGGCATTGATGTAGGTTGAATAAATCGTATAACGATTGAGCAATGTGTCGTACACTCCTTCCGACTTGGTTGTGATATCAAGGTTTGTGCGGCGGTGATATAAGGTGGCGCTGATGGAGCTTCCGTTTTTGAAGAAATGGGCGTAACCCGCTTCGAATGCGTCGGTGAAAGCAGGATCGAGATAAGGATTTCCGGAAAAAACGGATTCCTCATTAATCCGGTTGGCAAACGGATCGAGCTCCCACTGCGGATATTGAACACGTCGTGAATAACTGAGTGTATAGTTGTCGTTGTTTTTTGTTTTGGTACTCAGATGCAATGTGGGAAAGAATGTGCCGTAGGTACGCTTCAGCTTTTCAGTCAGGGCAACCGATGTCATGTTCAGACCGGCAAATTCATAGCGCAGTCCCGCTTTGTAATTCAGCCATTTCAATGTATCGCTGTAGGTTGTATACAAGGCACCGGCCATTGTGTTCTGCTCAAGCACATTTGAAAAAGCAGGAACATGCTCATACAAACCTGTTGAAAAATTGAATGTGTCGATAGGGCTGTTCTGATTCTGCATATCACTGCTGAATTCACCACCAGCTTCAATGGTTCTGTTTTTTGTCAGCGGATTGGTGTAATGCGCTTCGCCGGAAAAAGACAGATTGGAGTTACTTTCATTTTCGATATATTTGAGATTATCCCAGGTCTGTATGTCAAACAGTTTTGAATATTCAGATTCACCATCCTGATCCCATGTCCAGAAATAGGAGTCCAGCGTAAAATTATGACCTTCTTTTTTAAAGCGATGTTCATATGAAAGGCCACCATTCATACTGTTTCCCGAACGTTTGCCGATTGTTTCCGAAGTATAATTAAAAGTTTCACTATCAGTGCTGCGTGTCCTGAAACCAGATGAGGAATTTTCATTATTGCTGAACGAGCCGCCAAACCAGGTTTCAATCGAATTGTTTTTATTGAACTCATAAGAGAGACTCAAATGTCCATAATTCCAATTGCCATTATATGAATAATCGGAACCAGTGCTGAAAGAGTAAACCGTGTCCGGGCCATTGAAAACATAGCCCGTGGAGCTGTTTTTGCCTTTCCAGTTGTGATTTGAATGACTCATATAAATATTGAAACTCACCTTTTCATTGCTTGCAACGAACGACACCCATGGCGAATAATTGCCAAGCGTGGAGCCATTGAGCCCAAAACTCAGCAAAAGATTCTTTTTAATTTTTTCTCTTGTAATGATATTAATGATTCCTCCGGTTCCTTCTGCGCTGTATTTGGCTGATGGGTTTGTGATGACTTCGATTCGTTCAAGTGAATTGGCCGGCAGCTGCTGCAAAAACTGCTTCAATCCTTCGGCTGAAATTCGTGATGGCTTATCGTTGATCCATATCTCAACGCCCGATACACCGCGCAGCGTGATGTTGCCTTCCATATCGACATATACGCCCGGTGCATTCTGCAGCGCATCGTTGGCTACCCCACCCTGTACACTCGGATCCTCACTCACGTTGTATATTTTCTTTTCGCCTTCGTAGGCATACATTGGTTTCTGAGCGGTGATGGTCACTGCGTTCAGATCCTGTGCAGATTTGGCAACAGGAATAACGCCCAGAGACTTTTCAGTCTGACCTTCAGCTAATATTAGTGGTTTGAATTGAGTTCCATAACCAAGATAGGACACCCTCAGAAAATAATTTCCGGTGTCAGGGACATTCAGCTGGAATTTTCCAAGTTCATCTGTTGTTGTGCCGGTCAGGAAAGCGGAATCGCCCTGGTGAATGAGTGCCACATTGGCATAGGCAAGCGGTTTCTGATCAGAGCTGTCCTGTAAAGTGCCTGTAACGATGATTCCTGCGGAAAGGCTACCCGTATGAATGAGCAGCAGCGCGATCAAACTTAAAGCACAAAAAATGATTTTCATTTATGAATATTTAATTCTATACAAACTTACAAATTTGTAAATTATTGTATAATATTTTATACTTATTCGATTTTTTTATCTACAAACGGGCCGGGACTGCGTTGGAAGAGGGAAAGGACAAGTAGCTTTCAGTTATCAGTAGTCAGCTTTCAGCTCTGAGACGTGGCTGGGGAGAAGGCAGGCAGCATGATGCAGGCGGCATGCGGTGCACAACGCACAATGTAATTGTGACCAAAGGCATTCAAGATAGCTTTGACTTGTCACGTTTTCTGGGCGCGCGCCCATGGGAGTTGCTTCTCCGTGAATTTCAATTGAATCCCGGGAAGAGCTTCAGGTCAATTTCGCCAAAGACATTGAGAATCGCATCAATGATGGCTTTTTGCTCTTCGAGCGAGGCCAGGTCTGCTTTATGCGGAAATGTTACGCCCAGTGTCTCTTCCTGGATGGTCATCAATCCGATCATTACATCTTTCGATTGAGTCGGAATATCACCAATAAAAGCATTGAGCCAGCCCATAAATTTCGCGCCGTTGCCAAAAAAATACCTTGTCAGAATTTCATCACCTAACTGGTTTTTCTTGTTCTCGTATCCGGGGCAACTGCTGTTCTCAATTCCAATGCAATGATTCACATATTCGGTATAGGCAACAGAAAAAGCATTCATTTCGATCGCTAAGCTATCCGCAATAACTCTGTAACGGGCATCGTATTCGAGCGTCTTTTTCATGATCTGCTGATTCATTTCCTGGTATTCCATGTTGCGTTTCTGCCGCTCCATCAAAGCATTCACATCCTGATTCATTCCATAGGCAGCGGTGTATTTCGATGGGTCGATTTGTTCACCGACCGCGTCATTTTCCTTGCTGAATTTATTGATCTGTTCATTCAGAATTTCAGACTGCGCCCGAAGATCATCCATGAATTTCACAACCGCTTCCTTTGATTTGGCCGGATAAGCCGGCAATTGAGCATGGACAAATGATGGCAGTGCAATCAGCAATGCAACGACTAATAGAAGATTTGCTTTCATTGGTGGTTTTTTTTCAAAGATAAGAATTTTTTTGTGCGCCGTTTATGAAAACCGTGCCAGAAAAAATATTGCCACCACGGCACAAAGGCACAAAGGAAAATTGAAGAGCGAAAACGTCAAACGGGCATACACTATAAGGAAATGTAGTACCGAAAAGAAATTCGAAGAAAATGTTGCCTGATTTTGAAATTATGAATTAGTGATGAATATTTGAATTTTTGTACATTTGGTTTTTGATGTCTGTCTGGTTTTAATTCCTTCAGAATTATCGACCAGCCTTTTGCTCAAATCATACAACAAATGAAAAAATCAAATTTCAAATCAGTTTTTGTCGCTGTATTAGTAACTATTGGAGCCATCTTCACTTCATGTGAGTCATACAAGACTGTAAGCTTTGTGGTGAAAGATTCCGCGACACAGGAAAACATCGATTCAGTCTTTGTACATGTGAAAGCCGGCAAAAACAATGACTATGAAAAAAGCGGCACTCAAGGTTACACCGATTCAACCGGCCATTTTAGCGGGGACTTCATGATTGGTTGCTCTTTCGGATGCTACGATATTTTTGTGGAATGTTCCAAGCCGGGATATAAATTGTACACATCGGAAATGAATGATATTCCTGATACCATCTGGATGACAAAAGAATAAAAACATTTATAGTTCTGAAAGAACATAAAAATGCAAAAGACCCTCACCATCATTTATACCATTGCCACGGCGGCTCTTGCGATTGTGATGACAATCATGCAGATACAGCCGACGCTGGCACTGATAAACGCATTCACGACTTTTGACGGCCGGGAGTATTACATTGCACCGGTGGTACTCATCACCTGGCTCATACTACTGATGCCGATGCTGATAGTGCTTGTCGTTACAAGAGTATTACGCGGAAACAAGGATGATGAAATTCCTGCCGGCAAAACCGGCATTGTTCTTATGCGCAAAAAGGCCTTCCAGAGCGCGGTAGTGGGTGTTCCTGTTTATATAAATGATCAGAAGGTCGCAGTGATTGATAACGGAAAAAAGAAATTCTTCGCACTTCCATCCGGATCAGTGATCATTCATGCGGGCAATGGCAAACAGGTGTCAAATCCTGTTCAGATAACACTTGCCGACGGACAGCAGCAACTGATTATTTTGGAATTCATACAAGTTGGACTGGGATTGAAATGCATGCTGATTCCAATGTGATTGAATGTAGAAATTCAACGGCGTTCATCCAATAAAAAGGGTAATGGTAGAAAATGTAATCAGGCAGGTGAATAAGTTTATACTTTTGATTGGCTCTAATCTGAATAAATATTTAAACACATGAAATCCTTTACTGTTTTTATCATCACATTTTTGCTGGCAACCTTGTCGTTTGTCGCAACAGCATAGCATCCCACTGTTTCAGCAAACGAAGCGATGGCATACGAAAAAGGCACCCGCAACACCGATGGAACACCTGGGGCAAACTACTGGCAGAACTCGTCGGACTATTACATACAAGTGTCGGTGGATGTGAAAAACAAGGTGCTGAGCGGCCGCGAGCGTATCGTTTATTCGAACAACAGTCCAGACTCGTTGAAAACAATAGTAATCCGGCTGTATCAGGATGTGTTTAAAAAAGGTGTAAACCGCAATTCGATAGTGCCTGTAAATCCGGCCGACATACACGATGGAGTGCGCATCACATCGCTGAAAGTGAACAACGAAATAGTTGATGTAAGCGAAAATAGCCGGCAGCTGATGCGCGATGGAACGCTGATGTATTTGATACTTTCAAAAAAAATGGCGCCGCATAGCAAAACGGAACTTCAGATCGAATGGAATTTTGATTTTCCGCAACACACGCTAATCCGCATGGGAACTATTGACAGCACAAGCATGTTTGTCGGCCAGTGGTATCCGCAGATTGCGGTGTACGACGACATCAATCGCTGGGACACGAGGTCATATAACGGAATGGCAGAATTCTACAGCGATTTCAGCAATTTCGAAGTCGAAATAACCGTTCCCGATAAGTTTGTGGTGTGGGCTACCGGTGATCCACAGAATCTGAAAGACGTGCTTCAACCGCAGATATACAGCCGTTATACAGAAGCATGTACATCCGACGAAATTCATCATGTAATTACAGAAGAAGATATTCTGAATAAAAAAATCACAACACAAAACCACACCTGGAAATTCAAGGCGACAAATGTGAGTGATTTTGCCTTTGGCGTAAGCGATCATTATCTGTGGGATGTTACAAGCGTTGTAGTAGACAAAAGCAGTGGCAGACGCACGGTGGTGGAAACTGCCTACAATAAATCGGCAGTGAATTTTGACAGTGTAATTTCGATATCGCGCGAAACAATCCGGTCGTTGTCAGAAGAAATGCCAGGCATTCCCTACCCTTTTCCATATCTGACGGTGTATGCCGGCGACTTTGGAATGGAATATCCGATGATCACCAATGTTGGTCCTGATGAGGATTTCGGGATGACTGTGTATGCCAATTCGCATGAAATTACGCACGCGTATTTCCCGTTTCTGGTTGGCACCAACGAAACAGTTTGTGGCTGGATGGATGAAGGACTGACTGTGTTCATTCCTGAAAACAGTCAGCACGAAATTGCGCCAGAACTGAACATCGGGGCATACAATACCAGTGCCTTTGCGCACTATGCCGGCATACAGAACGAAGTAGCACTTATTACACCAACATATTATCTTGATCCGGGCATTTATTTTTATCTGAACTACGCAAAAGGAGAACAAGCTTTAAGGATGCTAGAAATGGAGCTTGGGCCCGAACTTTTCAAAACATGTCTGCTTACTTTCATTGACCGCTGGAAATACAAACATCCGACAGCACTTGATTTCTTCAATACATTCAGCAATGTATCAAAACGCGACCTGAACTGGTACTGGATGGCGTGGTATTATCAGGCCGGCGGGATTCCGGATCTTGCAATAAAAAGTGTGACAAAATCAGGAAACAAATATACAATAGTAGTTGAAAACAAAGGCCAATTGCCGCTTCCAATGTCACTGACCTTTTATTCGGATGACAAAGCAGTGGGAAACATTTCTGCGTCAGCAAGCAAATGGCAAGGTGGCCAGAAAGAAACTCAGTTGGTTTTTGAATCACAGGAACCGGTTACAAGAATTGTACTTGGCAGCGAAACCATTCCTGATGCAAATTCGGATGATAATGAGTATCTGGTGAAGTAGGATTCTAATTTGCAAGTACTCCCAATGTAGTATTGTCAGAAGAACTTAGCAATCTGTGATCTGAAATTTTTGTGGCAAAATATCCCCGTGTATTATTGCTCATCTGGCAAATGCAGGCCCTGATGGAAAATGTGTGTTTGTTGGAAAATAAATTTATACATTTGTTTAGTCAATAAACCAAGATCCAACCAATCACAATGAAAACAATTATTTCATTCATAATATTTCTGATAGCGTCAATACAGCCACTCATTTCTGCAGCGCAGCAATCGAACGAAAACAGGCAGATAAATCCTGCGGCATTGGAATTAAATAATAAAGCTGTTGCATTGATGTCGCAGTCTGAATATGACAGTGCTTTGCATTATTTTGACAAAGCAATTTACGCAGACTCAAATTACTATTTGCCACACTCTTCCAAATCTCAGATTTATTTATTCCAAGGGCAATACGACAAAGCGTTTGCCGAAACAGAGTTAGTCTTAAAACTAAGGCCTGATCTGGCTGAGGCCTGGACAGCTGCAGGAGTGCTCATTGAAAATCAGGGCGACACTGTAAAAGCAATGGAATATTACCGTAAAAGCATTGAGCTCTATGATGCAAGAATAAGCGATCCGGACAAAGTGGATGCTTTACCGGCCAATAAGCTCAACCGGTCTGTCAGTCTGATTTTGCTTGGTGAAGAACAAGATGGAAAAGATGACATGATAAAGATTGGTAAAGAATTTCCGGAGCATTCGATGCTTGTGAATGAATTTTTAAAATTATCAAGGCGTCAGATAGTCCAGACAATACTCCTCAAGCAATGATTCATACAGACTTTTCGGTTGGGTGATCCTTTATCGGGGTTTGCCGGTGATCCAAAAACGAAAATAATTTTCTTGTGCTTTGAAGATTTTTGAGGAGATCCCAGATCAGGCCCGGAACACAATACATACCTGGACGCGAGTTTACAATCTATGCCTTTTCGCGATTTTAATTATCTCAGAAGTACGCTGAACTTGATTTAATCACAGATGACATTGAATTCCAAAAACGTATTTTAAGCAAGTCTCAAATAGAAAACTATTTCTGGTGGAACTAAAAAATTAAAAAGCTGGTGCATTAAAAAGGATTTATGCACATACGCATTGGTTGTCAATTAATAATCTGAGTTTTAATCTCCACCAAATTGTCTCCTTCAAAGAATTCGATGAAGTACACACCAGAAGACCAGTCTGCTTCAATTACGTTTTGAGCATTTGAATTAATATCATATCTCTCTACTAAATCTCCGGATGCATCTCTAATCAAAACAAATACATCATCATTAGTTCCGCTCACGGATACAGAGATGTTGCCAAAAGCAGGATTCGGAAAAACATTGAATTTCTTTTCAGGAAAAATTTCATCTGCACCTGCATTTGTGACCGAAATGCATACACTTGTGTCAGTGCAATTATATTTACTGACAATTACAGCATAATCCCCATTTGTCACAGGAGTAAAACTTTGAAATGTTTCGCCGGAAATTATTAAAGAATCACAATACATCCATTGATAAGTTGCACTGCTTTCAACAGCTGACAAAGTGCCTCCATAGTTAATAATACTTGCGTCCAATGTGGTAAAATTCAAATTGATCATATAAACGGTAGGACAACCATTTGAAGTAGCAATCGTATCATAATACAACCCATTTGTGGTCCATGTGTAATTTCCACTTGGAGATAGAAATGATCCGCAGTAGTCTGTTGAATAAGAAATAACTGAATTATTGCAAGCTTTGAATTTTATAATATAACCGTCGCTGCTACCATTCGACAGAACATTATTGACTCCGTCACCCGGATCAAAATCGACCGATTCATTAAAGCGACCGCATACATAAATATTCAAGTCATCATCAACATTAACCCCAAAGCCCACATTATTGTCAGGACTATTAAATGTGACGGCATTTTGAAACGATCCTGCGGAGTTGAGCATGGCCAGATATGATGAAAAATTGCCTCCCGCATCGTAATAACACATTGTTGAATCAGGGCAGAAATCTATTAGCCCCATGAACGATCCACTCAAATAAATGTTATCATTTTGATCGACATCAATGTCAGTAGAATAATTCATCGTTTGTGTGAATGATTTGACCCAGTTAAAATTTCCATTACCATCCAGATTGCAGATAAAAGTGTAATCTAAGCCTCCCAGGCTGTACTCCATAATCCCCGGATCAAAATCAACCGTATCTGTAAATTGGCCTGAAAGAATCAAATTTCCATTAGCTTGCAATGCAATTCCATATAAATATACCCATCCATCACTTAAGAAGGATTTCGCCCAAATCATGTCGCCGTTTTCGTTGAGTTTTTCAATAAATGTACAAGCAGCTGGATTTGTTCCAACAGCGATCATTGTTCCTGCACCAGGGTCCAAATCAATAGAATCGGCAAATTCGCCACCAAAATATATGTAGCTCTGAGTATCAACGGCTATATCAATTCCCTTGTCTGTGTCAGGTCCAGTGAAATGCTTCACCCAAACAAAATTTCCAAAACTGTCAAGCTTTAGTAAAAACGCATCGGGCCCATCTGGAACAAGACTAAATACACCGGGTCCGGGGTCAAAATCTGCTATGTATGCAAAATAACCAGTTATTAATATATTTCCGTTCTGATCTAAAATCATTTTTGACCCAACATCAATCCCGTTGCCTCCTACCTGTTTGACAAATACGAAATCACCATTTTCATTCAGTTTCAAAATAAAAATATCCACATTGCCCGATGATGTCAGGTTTGCAACGCCCACCCCAGGATCAAAATCAACAGTCAACATAAATGTTCCTACAATAAAAACATCATTACTATCATTAACAATAAGATCATAGCCAGTATCGTAATAAATTCCTCCAAAAGACTTTGCCCAAATAAAGGATCCATTCGAATCATACTTGGCGACAAATATTTCATCCCCGGTGCCATTTGCAATTAAGTTGAACACACCTGAGTCTGGATCAAAATCAACAGTACCCTGAAACTTTCCAGTTACTAAAACATTATCATCATTGTCAGTTTCTATATCATAAACAGCATCACCGCCAGACCCGCCAATTGAATTCACCCAATAATTATACGTTGTCTGTGCATTTATAAATAATACTGCGAAAAATAAAGCAAGAAAAAATGAACTCTTCATGATTTTGATTTTGGTTATTCACACTTAATGAAATATTTATTCAAGGGTTCCATGAATTCATTCTTTTGCATTCATTTTCAAGGAATCGCAGAACTCATAATCAGATTAAAATCCTTGTAAAATTACATTTTTTTTGCAGCAGGCAATAAATGCAGCCATATTTAATAAAAAAAATCCATTGTCAAGTTTATTCACATTTTAAAAACTGCGTTACAACTCGTTTTTGATTCGGACTTGAATCTATACCTTCCGGGTATCAAACCACTTTCTCCGATACCAGAACGCCAGATTCACCAGTGCAATCATGACCGGAACTTCAACCAGCGGGCCGATGACAGCTGCAAAGGCTTCGCCTGATTTCATGCCGAAAATGGCAATGGCAACAGCAATGGCAAGCTCGAAATTGTTGCTGGCTGCAGTGAAAGACAATGTGACCGATTGTCCGTAAGTCGCGCCAATCCTTTTACTCATCCAGAATGAACCCACAAACATAATGACGAAATAAATGAGCAACGGGATAGCGATCATCACAACATCAAGTGGAATTTTGACTATATATTCGCCTTTGAGCGAGAACATGACAATGATCGTAAACAGAAGCGCAATCAGTGTCAGCGGGCTGATCACCGGAATAAACTTTGTGTGATACCAGGTTTTGTCTTTCACCCGGATGAGTATAAAACGGGTCAGGAAGCCGGCTATAAAGGGTATGCCAAGATATATGAATACGCTTTCGGCAATTTGTCCCATGGTGATATTTTCAACCACACTGTTGGTCGGAACACCGAACCAGCCCGGCATTATGGCAATGAACACATAGGCATAAACGGAGAAAAACAGCACCTGAAAAATACTGTTGAATGCAACGAGGCCTGCCGCATATTGCGTATCGCCTTTTGCCAGTTCGTTCCACACAATAACCATTGCAATGCAGCGTGCAAGGCCAATCATAATGATGCCATACATGTAAGGCAAATTCGCATAATCTTCGCCCGGAAATATTTTTATAAAAGCAATGGCGAGCGTAAACATGAGCAATGGCCCAACAATCCAGTTTTGAATCAATGACATTGTAAGCACTTTCACATTGCGGAACACATCGCCGAGTTCTTCGTATTTTACTTTCGCCAGTGGCGGATACATCATGAGAATGAGGCCAATGGCCAGCGGTATGTTGGTAGTGCTGTCCGGCGACGATTTCAGTGACTCCCAGAAATCAGCGACTTCAGGAAATAAATATCCTGATAAAACACCAATGGCCATAGCCAGAAAAATCCATAAAGTGAGAAAGCGATCGAGGAATTTTAGTCTTGTTTTCATGAATGCAAGAATTTGAAAATTTGAAAGTGTGCTATTTTGAAAAATCTCTCATGATTTGAAAATTTGAAAGTGTGCTAATTTGAAAGATTTTTCGTGATTTGAAAATTTCTATTGTCCATTCAACCTGCGTTTTGAAGAAGCAATTATTTTTGAAAGCATTTTGCTGATTTCAAGCAAATCATCCTTTAATTCATCATTATATTCATACTTTGGATTTCTTTTACAGATTGCAAACCAGTATGCAGTCTCATCAGCTTCCTTTGCAGCAATTTTTAATTTATGAATGAAGTCGGCAACACTCTCGGCGTTCTGGGCTTCCCAGACGTTTGCTCCTATTGAAGTGCCGGACTTGCATATCTGACGCGCAATAACATATTGGTGTTGGTCTTCCATTTTTTGCGACAGATCAAGAATCTGCGAGCCAAAATCAACAACTTTGCTGACTATCAAATTGTCCTTGTCGTTTCTCATAGGTATAGATTTTAGTTTAATTTTCAAATTTTCAAATTACCGAATTTTCAAATTAACAGCCGCAGCAACAACAGACACTTTTTCGTTTTTCTCCATAAACATTTATACTTAGAACTTTTGAACCAGATGCTCTAAACTCTGCTATCTCAGCGTCATTCATATAATTTCTCAGAAGTTCATCGCTGAGTTCAATTACTTTTTCCTTGTCAACTCTGATATTAATGAAGTCCGCATCTTCGAGCATTTTCAGATAATCTGCTTTCAGACTGGCGCCTGCCACACAGCCTGCGTATAATTCGGCAGCTTTCAGAATCGGCTCTGGTAGCGGTCCAGAGAGCACAATATCGGACACGCTGAAATGCCCGCCGGGTTTCAACACGCGGCTCATTTCGCGGAATGCAGCCATTTTATCAGGTACCAGATTCAATACACAATTGCTGATGATTACATCAGCTTTGCCGGATGTAACCGGCATTTTCTCAATCTGTCCAAGCCGAAACTGCACATTATCGAAGCCAAGTTTTTTAATATTCTCATTGGCTTTGTCAACCATGGCCGGAGTCATATCAATACCGATAACCATTCCTGTTTCTCCCACCAGCGAGCGCGCTACAAAACAATCATTGCCGGCACCTGATCCAAGATCAATCACTGTATCGCCTTCTTTAATTTTTGCAAATTCAGTCGGAATGCCGCATCCCAGATTGAGGTCTGCATCGGGGTTGTAGCCGTCCAGCTTTGTATAGTCATCACTGAAAATGCTGTATGTCGTTGCATCTCCGCAACTGCATCCACAGCCGCATCCGGATGATTCCTTTGCAATTTCGCTGTATTTCACACGAACCAGCTTTGATAATTCTTCGTTGTTTTTGTTGTTTTCCATATTTATTTTTCGTTACAAACGTTACACGTTACAATCGTTACAATCGTTACAAGGAGACATGGTAACAAGGGTAACAGATTCATTTTCAAATCATCGAATTTTCAAATTTTCAAATCGGAGAAGGATTTCATCACGTACTTTTCGGTACACAAGCATTTTCTCTTCATCGGTTCCGGTAGCGTCGGCAGGATCTTCAAAGCCAATGTGCAGGCGGTTTTTCACGACTCCTGTAAACACAGGGCAAATTTCCTTTGCGTTGTCACACACAGTAATCACAAAGTCGAAAGGCTCGTTTACAAACTGATGTACATCTTTCGGAAATTGTTTGCTGATGTCAATTCCGATTTCTGCCATTGCTCTGACAGCGTAAGGATTTACAATTGTTTCGGGCTTTGTGCCTGCTGAAAAAACATCAAAATCAGGATGCAGCTTTCTCAAAAGGCCTTCTGTCATCTGGCTTCTGCAGGTATTTCCGGTGCAAAGAATCAATATTCTCATAGCATTGATATTATAAAAATAAAATCAACTATCGTCTTACAGCCCGCATCACGGCTGCAGTATCTAGATGTTCGAAGTTGAGAAAATCACCCAGGAAATTACCGTTGTCCATCACTACAATGCGGGGCGGATAATCGGCTTTGTCGAGCAGCTGAAAAAATTCCTGAGGCGGAACAATGGTGTATGGGAATCGACCGCCGGCACCAGAAAAGAAATCATTGGCCTGACTTTCCTCGCCGAAAGCAAGAATATATACTCCCGGAAAATCAGCATGTGACTTTTTCAGTTGCTGAAGCAACATTGATGATTCCTGACAATGCTCGCAATCGAGACTGAAGAGACAAACTATTTTTTTGCTGGCATTCAGATCAACCGCTCCGGTATTGAATTTGGTGTACTTCGTGAAAATTGAATTCACTTTTTTTCTTCCTTCCGGAATCGATTTATTTTCTTCAGCAATTTTCTTTTCAGTAATAATCTGCTTGCCGGATTCATCGACAATGGTGTCAGCAACAACAACGGAATCAACCTCTGTAATCAGCGTGTCAGCCACAACTTCCTGCGATGAGGGAATGGAGGCGCAGCAACATTTTGGCGGCAGAAAAATAAGAATAAAGATATATATCAGAACAAAAACCGTTGCAGGCAGCAGTGGCCGATCCTTCTCTTTCGGAGTTGTTTTTATAAAAATGTATGCAAGCATGGCCATTGCAATCACATTTTTGATTATTGCTTCCAGCGGAGTCATGGGGATGAGTTCACCAAAACAGCCGCAGCTGCCGGAATTGCCGGTGCTGAAAATGGTTATGGTCAGATGAACACAGAAAGCCAGAAGCAATAAAAATGTTGCCGGCACAATCCATTTTTTCAGATAATTGTTTTGCAGCAAAGCGAGACCAAGAAAAAGTTCAAACCCCACGATGGCCCGCGCCAGCAGTGGTGCGTAGCACCAGTTGGTTACACCGATATCGACAATCTGTTTTGCAAAAAGGTCCAATGCAGTTCCCGCTGGCAGCATTTTGCTGAATGCAGAAATAATGAACATGACGCTGACAATGATACGCAGCGCCCAAATTAAAATTTTTACGGAATTGTTTTTCATTCTTTCAGATTAAAAATCATTTCACGTTCTTCGAAACAAACTTCTTTATTACCGGAGCAATCAGTACGGCAACCGGCCAGGCGGAGATGAAAGCAATGCTCCAGGCCTTCATCCAGAGCATGGCAAACCCGCTTTCAAAGCCAAAATTCATGTAAGTGCCAATAAACGACACCACGATTGTCATGATCAGAATCATGAGCGTGAGAAAGACCAGCATTTGTTTTTTTGAGTTCATATCGGTAAGGGAAATGCTTATAGGATGAAATTGAACAAATAACCAGAAATAATGATTGCAATAACAATGTAGCCAAAGAACCATCCCATCATTTTAAAAGTCATCACTTTTTTAAGCATCATAGCTTCGGGAAAGGAGATAGCAATAACCGACATCATAAAGGCCAACGCTGTTCCAATCGGGACCCCCTTATCGACTAATGCGCCGACAATCGGAACAACACCTGCAGGGTTTGCATACATCGGAGCGCCAAAAATAACAGCCACAGGAACAGCAAAAAGATTTTCTTTGCCAATATACGCTTCGAAAAATTCTGTTGGCACCAACCCATGTATCACACCACCAATGCCAACACCGATTACGATATAAATTCCAACTGACTTTACAATATCAAACGCGCCTTTTAAAACGCCAGGAAAGCGTTGAAAAAATGGTTGACGCGCAGACTGCATTTGTCCTTCCTGTGCGATTTTCTGCTGCAAGATTTCTTTCACCCAAGGTGTAAGCAAATGTTCCAATTTCATTTTGCCGAGAAACCATCCACCAAACATGCCTAGAGCCATACCACTAGCAACATAAATGAGTGTAGCTTTAAGACCAAACATTCCCCAAAACATTGCAATCGCAATTTCACTTATCAAGGGAGAACTAATTAAAAAAGCAAATGTAACTCCTAATGGAATTCCTCCACTCACAAAGCCGATGAACAAAGGGATTGAAGAGCATGAGCAAAACGGAGTAACGGCCCCTAAAACTACAGCAAGAAAATAATCGAGGCCATACATTTTTTTTCGGGTAAGATATTTCTTTACTTTCTCAATAGGAAAATAACTGTTGATATATCCCATTACTATCATAATAGAGATAAGGAGAAGAAATATTTTAATGGTATCGTAGATGAAAAAATTGAGAGCAGCGCCCCAATGATTTTGCGCTTCAAGTCCAATAATATCATAGACAAACCAATCGGCGAAATTTTGCAACATGAGAATTAAATTTGAATGTAAAAGATATAAACAAAATACAAACCAGCCAGAATGAACAACACCGCAGCTACCAATCTGAACCATTTTTCGAACATTTTCACCTTGTTGTAAAAAGTTCCTACACCCGACATGCTGAATGCCAGCAACCATGCGATAATAATGACAGGAAGTCCGGTGGCAATGGCATAAACGGGAGGAAGAATCAACCCGTCGGGACTGGCAACCGTCATTGGAATCAGCATCAGAAAATAAAACACACCGCTGCTCGGGCAAAAGGCCAGCGCGAACAGTACTCCCAGCAGAAATGCCCACCAGGAGCTTCCTCCGGCTGCCTTCTGCTCTACCCTTTCCGACAGGCCTCCGCCATTTTTCGACAAGCGGATTTTAATTACATTAAGCATCAGCACACCGATAACAATGAGCAAAGGCCCCAGAAATTTTTCGCCATACTGGCTGAAAAGTTTTGCAACCTTGAAAGTGCTTGCACCAAAATAAATGATGATGCCCAGCCCTGAATAGCTGACCAGACGCCCGAAAGTGTACAACAATCCATTGTAAAAGATTTTTCTGCCTGACGAAATTTCGCGGCTTATATAACCGATTGCTGTTATGTTGGTTGCCAGCGGACATGGACTGATGGCCGTCATCAGCCCCAGTGCAAATGCAGCAAATATGGGGTATTGCGCATTGTCGGCCCAGGTTTGTAAGAATTCTATCATGCGTTGTTAGTTTGTAAAGTTCATAAAGTTTATAAAGTTGAAAGGCGCTTTAATAGTGGTCATCCGCAGCGGCGGAGTAAGTGGTCAGTTGTGAGTTATGAGTCAGG
>CAZJOL010000008.1:24064-25325 GCA_964547605.1 uncultured Bacteroidaceae bacterium
CAACATCATCAGTTCATCAATTTTCTCGCGGAGCTTTTCGACAAAGAGTTCGGGTTTGCCGATTTTAGAAAAACCAAGATCGGTAATATCGACAATGACTTCCTTGCCCTCTGGCAAAAGGCGCGTTAGCACAAGTGTTGAGCCGTAGGCGGAATATTTTTTCACCAGTTCTGCATTTTCATCCAACTCACAATTGAACGTTTTGAAAACAATTATGCTGCTGTCGAGCTGCGCTTTATAATAGGTATTGAGTGTCTCAACTGTCACTTCTTCAATTTTCTGGCAGGTAGCGCAGCGGTTTGTGATGTGAAAATCATACACCAGCAGTTTGGTGTTTTCATTCTGTGCCAGCATGGACACGGAAATCAGCAGCAATGCGGCAAATGATAAAATGGTTCTTTTCATTTCGTATTATTTTAAGTCTTTTTGAATCTGATCCCTGAGCAATTTTTTGAATTCATCCGGTTTATTGCTTGCCAGTTTGAATGCCTGAGCAGTCATATCCGTAATGGATTCCTTCCCTTTGAACGTGCGGGTCACAAACAAAGCCGTTCCAAATGCCTCATACTTTTCACAGATTGCTTCGTTCTTTTCATCATCGGCATTGATTTCATTCAGCCGGACTTTTTTTGTTTTGGTTTCAGCACTGAATGACTCTTTCAACACAGCGTTTACTCCGTCTGTAATTGCTACACACGAGGCGCATTTTCTTGTTGCATGAAAAAGCATCACAGCAACAGAAGGCGTTTCCGGAATGAAGGCTCCATTGTTTTCCGGCCCGGAGACTTGCATCCCGGAATCAGTGGTTACGGAATCTGAAACAACAGTGTCAACTGTTTCTGTCTGCACCGAATCTGTGTCGTCAGCAGTGTTTTGTTTATTACCGCCGCACGAAGCCAGCATCAGCAGAGCAATAACAGCGAATGAAAAAACTATTTTCCTTTGCATGTGGATGGATTTAAAAAGTTCTCAAACAATTTTTTTGCTTTATTCCAGTTTTTTGTGTCAACACAATAACGGATTTTCGGGAGTTCAATTTCGCCCTGAATGAGGCCGGCATTGCGCAATTCCTTCAAATGCTGCGACAGTGTGGATCGAGCAATAGGAACTTCCGTGATCATCTCGCCACTGGTGCAGCAGCCAACGCCGTCGCAGCGGTTTTCCTGGATCAGCCGTTCCATAATATATACGCGCGCAGGATGGCTCAATGCTTTGGCGTACATTGCAAGCTCCTTGTGATTGTCTTTGAAGTCTATTTTCG
>CAZJOL010000009.1:0-2677 GCA_964547605.1 uncultured Bacteroidaceae bacterium
GATCATATAGATTTCAGATTTTCAGAAACCTCGAAGTCGCTTGGATGTAAACCCGAACAAATATCGGCAAATATTCAGATTGCATCAATTTTTTTTGCAAAAATCAGGTATTCGAAAATAAATATATATATTTGTTCATTAATATTAAATAATTATAGATGGCAAAGCAAGAAATTGATATCAGAAAAATTGAGGACATAGCACAAAGATTAAGGGCCATTGCCCATCCTGTCCGGATCAAAATTATTTCGATGCTCGAAAAACAACAGGAAATGAATGTGACCAGCATTTATGAAAAGCTGGATATTGAGCAGGCAGCTGCCTCGCATCATTTAAACATTCTGAAGTCAAAAGGAGTATTGATTTCCCGCAGAGATGGCAAAAACACCTATTACAGCCTGAAGCCAGAAGCAATCAGCAATCTGCTGCACTGCATCAGTGTCTGCTGCGGGTAGAATTACCGAAAAATCCTTTGCTTCATTGCTGGTCTCTACAGGCCGGCATGTGATTGCATTGATTTTTTCGAACATGAAAGAACAAGACAATAAAAAAGGCTGCACAAAGGCAGCCTTCAGATTTTTTCTGTGGGCGGAAATTATTCCGGGTGAATTGCTTCTACCGGACAAACATCAGCACAAGAGCCACAGTCGGTGCAAACATCCGGGTCAATTTTATAAATGTTTCCGGCGCTGATTGCTTCAACTGGACATTCATCAATGCAGGTACCGCATGCAGTACAATCTTCTGAAATAACGTAAGCCATAACTCTGTTTTTTTTAACTTAGGCTGCAAATATATACATATTTGAGCAAACAGCGGACAATAATCTGAAAAATCTCAAAAGAAAAAGGCGCCGAAGCGCCTTTCAGAATTATTTTTTGCCATCGTAGGCCCATTTGATATAAATGGCACCCCAGGTAAATCCCGCTCCAAACGTAGCAAGGATGAGGTTGTCGCCTTTTTTGAGCTGATCTTCGTAGTCAAGCAGGCAAAGCGGAAGGGTAGCAGAGGTGGTATTTCCGTATTTATGAATATTCACCATTACTTTTTCACTTGGAAGATTCATCCGTTTCCCGGTGGCTTCAATAATGCGTAGATTGGCCTGATGAGGAACCAGCCATTGCAGCGTTTGAGGGGTCAACCCGTTTCTTTCCATCACTTCGACAGCCGTATCGGCCATTTTCGAAACGGCCCATTTGAATACCGGTTGTCCTTCCTGATAAATGAAGTGCTCGCGATTGGCAACCGTTTCGGCCGATGAGGGCCATACGCTTCCACCGGCTTTCTGGTACAAATGAATACGTCCAACGCCATCACTTTCAAGCTTCATGTCCATGATTCCGAAATCTTCTTCCGTTGCTTCAATAAGCGCTGCGCCGCTGCCGTCACCAAAAATGGGGCAGGTGGCACGATCGGTATAATCGACAATGGAGGACATTTTTTCGGCACCGACAAGAATGGCTTTTTTAACCCTGCCTGATTCAATATAAGCTGTTACAGTGGCCAGCCCAAAAAGAAATCCACTACATCCGGCATTCAGGTCAAAGTGAAAAGCGTTTTTTATACCCACTTTGTCGCTGATGATGCTCGCTGTGGCAGGAAACTGGTGGTCGGGTGTAACAGTAGCACACACAACCAGTTCAATTTCTTCAGGTTTGGTATTGGTTTTTTCAAGCAATTTTTTCACTGCTGCAGCGCCAAGATCACTTGAACCTTTACCTGGTTCCTTCAGAATATGTCGTTCTTTGATTCCAATACGGGTCATAATCCATTCATCCGAAGTGTCAACCATACGGCTGAGTTCTTCGTTTGTAAGGATGTAGTCAGGCACAGCACCGGCGATTCCGGTGATGACTGCTCTTTTTTTGCTCATATCCTTAACAGATTGGTGGGTTATGCGCTCTTTTCTATGGCCAGTTTTCCCTTATAGAAGCCGCATTCGGGGCATACATGATGATAAAGCACCGGTGTTCCGCAGTTTGAACATACTGCAAAAGTCGGAGCTTCGGCTTTGAAATTAGCTCTTCTGTTACGGGTTCTGGTCTTTGACCAACGATACTTGAGATTTGCCATTGCAATTTAGTTTTTATTCATTCAGAGGTTTTAGTCCGCTGTCGTCTGACAGATCATTCAGCTTTTCAATCATTTCATCATCACACTTGCCTTCGGGATGTACATTGCGCATCGGCAGCGACAGCAGAATCATTTCCCTGATCCAGCTTTCGGCCGTAAATTCATAATCCTGCCGGCCAACAAAGAAAATGTCGTCACTGTCAGAATTTTCAAGTTCAGATTCTTTTACAATGACTTTCCTTGTTGCGTTGACCTTCACTTGCAGCGGGCCAAGGCAGCGGTCGCAGGGAAGTGTTACTGTTCCCTTGCCGCTGAAATCAAGCTCCATGTGTTTTGCGGATTTCTGCAACCTGCAATTCACCTGCACGGAAGCTTCGGTGATTTCCGAATAATTGTCTGCTTCAAAGAACTTTCCATCAATATTCCAGGAGTAGTCATGCGTTCCTGCTGCTAATCCGGTGAAATGAATGATGTATTGATCAGACGTCTTCACGAACCCCATTTTTACGGGCTGCAAAGATATGAATAATTTGTGGAATACAAAACCAAATTACAGCTTTATTCAGAAGTGCTTAGTGATTGGTTTGCAGGAACTTGCCAAGTA
>CAZJOL010000009.1:2687-13197 GCA_964547605.1 uncultured Bacteroidaceae bacterium
AAGTACCGGGTCTTCTGTTGCCGAAACCTGACGTCCGAAGGCAATGATTTTACCAGTCACAGGATGAATGAATTCAGTGTTTATGTACTCCGCATTTCCGTTCACCACGCGTTTGATGGCTTTTACTTTTGCTTTGGCAACATTGGTTTTCAGTGATTTGGCATCCTCGATGCTGAGCCTCACCATGCCGGCCTGACCATTGAAAACGAATGGATATTCCTGCTTGTCAGCATCATAGGTTCCAAGACTCTGAATCGGGAAATAAACATATGAGTATGTACCAAGTGATTTTTTATCCAGTTCTTCCTGTTTCGCCTTGCGTATGACTTCCGATTCTTTTACGCATTCTGAAACAATGGCGCTTTTCTTAATATCATATTCTTTCATCCGGCGCTCATACATTTCCGTGGTCTCAAATTCGCCCTTGGGTTTTGACATATCCTGCAGTGCCATTGTTTTTTCCTTCACACAATCAAAATACAGATATTCATTGACGTTCCACAATTTCATGATTTTTTCCGAACCGGTACTGGACATCAGCCCAAGGTTCGGATTGATGTAAATGTCTTTGACCGCTCCGGTGTGTATGCTTTTCTGGGTGAGCAGTGAACGATTGGCAACATTGTAAATTTTCAGTTCTCCGCTGCCATCTGCACAGAAAATATATTTGTCACCGGGGAAGAAACTCACTTTTGTGACAGGCAGTTTGAAAAAATCGAATTTTGCAATTGTTTTTACCGAATCCGTTCGCCAGATGGTAATGCTATTGTCGTCGGAACCGGAAACCAGCATATCGCCGGCATATGAAAAATCAACCGAATTGATTGAGCTGCGATGTCCTTTGTATGTATTAATCAGCTTCCCGTCAGTGGCCGAGTGCAGCATCACCAGTTTGTCCCAGCCGCCAGATGCAATGCTGTTGCCGTCTTTGCTGAAAACGACAGTGGTTACGGCATCGGTGTGATCGGTGATTTTAAAAACTTCGCCGCCGGTCATCACATCCCACACACAAATGGTTTTGTCTTCGCTGCCACTTACCAGTCGTGACCCGTCAGGTGAAAAGCTGAGGGCGGTTATTCTGTCGGTGTGAGCGGCAATCTCTAGTTTTTTGGTCATTCCGTTTGCGTCCCACAAAATGATTCGTTGATCCCATCCGGCCGAAGCCACCATGTTTGTTTTTGGACAATAAGCCAGAGAAAGAACAAAGCCTTTGTGTTCCGCAATTTCCTTATCAATGGCGCCGGTGGAGGCATTAATCAGATACAGTTTTGTGTCGTAGGAAGCTACAAGAACTTTCTGCCCGTTGTCTATAATGATGGAGGCCGGGATGTCCATTGAAAAAGGCTGGCTTTGCTTTAGCAATGTCTGGCCTGATAAATTGATAAAACCGATGAGCAGGAAAACAAACGTAAAATATTTCATAGCGAAACAAAATTTCTGAAACTATTAGACGTCAAATATAGAAAAAAATAAAGTTTTGACCAGATATTATCGTATAAATCAATAAAAATGGCCTGCGCACAGGCAGGCCAACGAGTCATGATTTGAGTGTATATGTTTAGTTGAGGTCGAAAGAAAGGCCGAATTCGACAGGATAAACTGCGGGTCCTTCATTTTTTTCGAACATCTCTGAGAGAGCATAGTTTGCAAACAGATTCAGTGGCCCCCATCCTACTCTGGCCATTATTCCGTATTTGAACGGGTTCAGATGGAAGCTTCCGTTTGATTTGAATTTGTCTTTGTCGCCGCGATCGTCAATAACCACTTTGCTGTGTGAGCCAAGTCTTACTCCACCGAATGCACCAATACCAAAGTGAAATCCGTTTTCTTTTTTGTTGCCGGAAGTGTTGACCTCAAGCATGAGTGGTAAAACAAGATACGAGGTGGTGAGTTTGCTGCGGATGGTGTTTGAAACGGTATCGCTGTAAGCCATCAGCACAACGGAATCATTGATCAGGCGCACATCATTTTTCAGACGATAGTTCAGCATACTCCAGCCAAGTCCGGTTGTCAGTCCAAAACCGAAATTATCTTTCTCAACAAAAGGAACATTGAATTCCATGAAATTGATCTGTGCTCCGATCGATTTTCCCATGTCAGTTTCCATGAAATCATATCCTGGTGCGGTATTCAGGTCGCCGTATTTCGAAACGAAACTGTTCATCATCAGATCGACACCAGCCCAGTGTCCGTTGAATTCACGACCGCAGTCGTCATCGTCTTCATTGTTTTTACAGGCATTGTTGATGTCGTTTTCATCCGGCATGGCCGATTCAACTGTTTCGCCATTGCGTTTTTTAATATTGGCGACACCATCAACATCGAGCTCAACTGTGGCCGGAGTGCCGTCGTATGATATTTCGGAAGCCCCGCTGCCATTGGCTTTCAGACTTTCATCCACCGAGATGGCAATTTCTGATGCACCTTCGGTTGTGATATCAGCTGTTTTTGTTTTCAGATCATAGGCGTGAACTTCAGAGGCGCCTTTCAGCTGTGCAATGAATGTATTTGCATTGCCTTTGAGCCAGGCTTCCGAGGCTCCTTCAAAGTCGAGACTCAGTGTTTCGCATTGCAGATCCATATGAAATTCGCCTGCTCCCTGCGATGTCAGTTTGAGTTGTGGTGTGCTGAAAACACCATCGGTGTACAGCTCCGAAACAGAATTGAGCGAAATCTCATTAATAACAGGAGCCGTAATTTTCATGTTATAGGACTCCTTGAGTTTTGTGGCATCGATATTCAGAACACCGCCGCTTACATTATAGGTGAGGTCTTCAGGTTTGATGCCGTCGTTGGCAAAATAAATGCTGTGCGTTTCACCGTTTGCAATGGTGATTTTAATGTTTCCGTTGGAAACGATTTTAGTGAAACTGTCAATGGGTTGCTGTGCAAAAGCTGCGCTGAGTGCGACAGTCATGAGTGTCAAAAGTGCTATAGTTTTCATAGTGCGTAATTTTGTAATAAGACGAAGAGGGTGTTCCGAAAGTTACAGCTATCTGTCTCTTTGGCTCAGAGAGAGGCTTTCAGAGGCAAACCGTGAGATGTTGTTGTAGCTGAATGTGGCCACATCACGCAGTGTGACATCGGCAGGTGTATCGGTAATCGATGATTCTCCGCTGAAAAATCCCTTGCCCCAGTCTTTCCATGCTGTGAGTGTTCCCGTCTTTGAATTTTCTTCAACTGCGCCTGCATTTTTCAGTTCAATGTAATTGTAAATAGCAATATATTCGTACCGAATGTCATTGATGCTGCCTGGTGTCAGCTGTGCTGTTTCCTGCAGCTGGCCTGCCGGGCGGGGTGACAATGGTGCAATGTATTCAGGGTTTCTTTGAACATTGTTGCTGTTGTCAGCCAGTTGTGGAGCTGTATAATTGTATTGTGAATTTGATCCGGAATTGTTTTCTGTTGTGTTTTCAGAATTTGTGATTTGCAGATTCATTTCAGCAATGTTATGAGAGTCGCTCTGAATGCCCGATTCATGATTTACTGCCGGCCACAGGAAAAATGCAAGAATGAAAATGGCTGCGGCTGCCGAGGTATAATACATCATTCTGCGCAACGAAAACACAATGGGCTCTCTGCGCAGCAATTTATTTTTATACGGAAACGCAATGGCTTCGTCTGCCTCGTAGCGTGCAGCGCTGAGGATTTCCAGATCGCGCTTCCGTTGCGGGTTTTGAGCGATTGCTTCCTCGACTTTTTTGATTGAATATGCATCAAGGTCTTTCTCAGCATAGGCCACCAGCATTTCATCGCTCAGCACAAAAATGTTGTCCGGAATGTTTTTCAGCTGTTCAACCAGCGAGGCGGGTGCTTTCAAGGTCTCATCAAATGCGGTTTCCGGAAGTGTCTCGCCAAACAACAGGAATTCCTCATACAGTTCCGGATTCATTTCCAGAAAAGCCATGAGTGCATCGGATTCACGCTGCGGCAGTTTCCCGTCGTAGTAATCGACAATGCGTTCCATATAGTTTTCGTGGCTGATCATAATATAAGGTCGGGGCTTTTAATGAAATTTTTCAATGCAATGCGTCCGCGGTAAATGTACACTTTCACCTGACTTTCGTTCAGTCCGGTGATTTCGCCTATTTCTTCGTACGAATATCCTTCGTAGTCGCGCAGCAGAATCACCGATTTCTGAATTGATGGTAGTTTGTCAAGTGCTTCATTCAGAATGGCTTTCATGTCGAACGACGACGCTTTCTCATCGGCTGCCGGATGCCAGCAGTGGCTGTCGTCTTCCATATCGAAGCCGGTTGAGTAGCGTTTTTTCTTTCTGAAGTAATCGATCATGATGTGATAGGCCGAAGTGAACAGATAGGATTTTGCTTTTTCGTAAGAAACCGTTTCCGATTTTTCCCACATGCGGACAAACGCTTCCTGAACGATATCAGCCGAGTCTTCGCTGTCGGCGGTACTTTTCAGGATAAACCGGTAAACTGCATCGGAATACAGCTCAACGCAACGGTTATATTCTTGTCGGTCCATCAGGTGGTTTGGTTACTTTACAGGCCTATGACGGAGTAAAGTTACGAAATGTTACAGCGAGATGGAAGTTTATAAAGTTAATCAAGTTTTTAAAGTAGAAAGGTGACGTTGGAGCTTGCGGCATGCGGCATGAGGCATGCGGCGCACAATGGACAGGGCAAGCGGCATGGAGCTTTGCAGTGTGCACCAGAACCGTTGTTATAAAGCAACATCAGATCAATAAAAAATTATTCCTCGTCAATTTCCGGTTTTGAAACTGTTGTTTCATTTTCAGTATCCGACATCACCTGCATGATGAAGGGCATCACCAGAGGAGCTACGGCGCCAACGGGCTTGTAGAGCAGACTTCCTTCGCGGGTTTCTTTTTTCAGAAAGAGCCCGTGCTTGTCGGCCGAGTTGATGAAATTGATAATAAGACTGAGAATAAGAATAAATTTGATGCTTGCGAAAGCCGCACCAATAATGCGGTTGACAATGCCGAGGCTCATGTTTTTTACTGCATTTTCGGCTATGCGGGCCACCAGAAAAACCAGCACGAGTGTACCGAGAAAGGCCACCAGAAAGGCAATCAGCTGAGTATGTTCTTCGTTGGTGCCAAAAATACCGGCAATGAAACCGCCGATCCATTTGCTCAGATAGAGTCCTGCAAGCACACCCATAACAAGTGCGGCAATCTGTGCCAGTTCATGAATCAAACCTTTCGAAAAACCTTTGTAAATGCCCCAGCCAATGGGGATTAGCAGTACAATATCAATCAGATTCACAATTTTCCTTTTAAGTGACGGGTTAACTGGGTTGCAAAAATAAAATCGTTCAGCTCTTTGTTGTCAGTATGAAGAATGTCTTTGTTGGAGCCGTTCCACCAAAGGTTTCCCTTGTAAATGAAAGCCACATTGTCGCCGATTTCAATCACCGAATTCATGTCATGCGTGTTGATGACGGTGGTCATGTTGAATTCCCGGGTGAGTTCATTGATCAGCTGGTCAATCAGGATGGACGTTTTCGGATCGAGACCTGAATTGGGCTCGTCGCAAAAGAGATATCTTGGATTCATGACAATAGCCCGTGCAATGGCCACACGCTTTTTCATACCACCGCTGATTTCAGATGGCATCAGCTTATTTGAATGCTGCAGATCCACTCTGCGGAGGCAGAAATTCACCCGTTCCTTTTTTTGCTGCCGTGTTTGGTTGGTGAACATATTGAGCGGGAACATTACATTTTCTTCAACTGTCATGGAATCGAACAGAGCGCCGCCCTGAAAAACCGTTCCTATTTCCTGACGGATTTTTTTCTGATCGTATTCATTCATCACCGTAAAATTCCGCTCGTCGAAAAAAATCTCTCCGTTATCAACTTTGTGCAGTCCCAGCAGGCATTTCAGAAGAACAGTCTTTCCGGATCCGCTTTGACCAATAATCAGATTGTTGATGCCAGGCTCAAGTGTCACTGAAATGTTTTTCAGCACCTGTTTTCCCTCGAAGCTTTTATTGATGTTGCGTACTTCGATCATGTGAGCAGGATTTGAGTGAGAATAACATTGAAGAGGATGATCATTATGCTGCTCTGAACCACCGCTTTGGTGCTTGCACGGCCGACTTCGAGTGCGCCGCCGTTGACCGAATATCCGAAATAGGAGCTCACTGATGTGATAATGAACGCAAAAAACAGCGATTTTATGAGGGAGTAGAAAACTTCAAACGGAACAAAAAACGAGCGCACGCCGAGCATGTATGTTTCAACACTGAAGAGGTCAGTGAGCAATGCAACCATGTATCCGCCCATTACTCCGAGAAACATGGAGATGACAACCAGCACCGGGAAAATGAGTACAAATGCCACGATTTTCGGAAAAATCAGGAAATTGGCGGAATTGATTCCCATGACATCGAGCGCGTCGATTTGCTCTGTAACCCGCATGGTACCTAATTCACTGGCAATCCTGGAACCGACTTTTCCGGCCATGATGAGACTCATGATTGTGGCTGAAAACTCAAGAACTATTGAAGAGCGGGTGATGTAACCGATGGTGTAGCGCGGAATCAGCGGGCTGTCGATGCTGTATGCGGTTTGCATGGCCAAAACAGCGCCCATAAACACACTGATGATGGCTATGATGCCCAGGGATTCGATGCCCAGCAGTTTGAATTCGACGAAAACCTGATTGCGAAACTGTTCCAGACGATCGGGCCGCTTAAATACCCGAAGCATCAGAAGAATGTATTCCCCAATACTTGAAAATGTTCTCCGAATCATGAGGCGAATTTAGGAAAAAAAATTAACTATCCGACTTTGAGAATGGCCTTGAAAATACGCCGGGCAGTCTCAATTTGCCTTCTGAAGCGCAAGCCGCAAGCCTCGACCTCCTTGAATCATGAACAACGAACACTGAACACCGAAATCAAAAATGATGGCCCAACATATAAAAAGCTTACTCTCAGAGCACCGACGCTTCGGTCGGCACATAATGCTGAAGGCTGACTATCCCGTGCCTTGCTGACGGGACTTCGCTGATTGCTTACTGCTGCTCGACCTTGACCTCGATCTCCATGAATCATGAACATCGAACCTGTCTGCAACAGGCAGGCAAGGATTTTTGAATTAAGAAGTGAAGTGTGAAGTAAAAATCAATGATGTATCGTTCGATATTCTTACTTCCTCTTGATCCGTAAGGATGCACGGATTGTTCTTTTTAATCCGTAAGAATGCACGGATTGTTCAGAGTTCTTGACCTCGTCCTTGTCCTCGTCCTTGTCCTTGTCCTCGTCCTTGTCCTTTATTACATCCCAAATCCAATATCTTGTATTTCCCCGTTTCACGAGACGAATTAAATTGGTATTTTTGCAAAAAATTACTTTCATGCTTACGATACAACTGATAAGACAGGAAACTGAACACGTGAAGGAACGCCTCGCGGTGAAGAATTTCAAAAATATCGCTTTGGTTGATGAAATCATTGCGCTCGATGACAACCGCCGGAAGCTGCAGATGGAGCGCGACGACGCGCAGAATGTCATGAACAGCCGCTCGAAGGAAATCGGCGTTGCCATGAAAGAAAAAGACATGGCCAAAGCCGAATCATTGAAAAATGAAACCGCTGAGCTGAAAGAAAAAATCAGGGTACTGAACCAGCAGCATGATGATGTGGTGGCCGAACTGAACAACAAACTTGTGTTGCTGCCCAATCTGCCGCATGCTTCGGTAAAGTCCGGACATTCGGCCGAAGACAATGAAATTATTCACAGCGAAGGAGTCATTCCCGAGCTTGGACCGGATGCTGTTCCACATTGGGACCTGACTTCGAAATACAAGCTGATTGATTTTGAGCTTGGTGTTAAAATAACCGGCGCGGGATTCCCCGTGTACACCGGACTGGGTGCGCGTTTTCAGCGGGCATTGATTTATTATTTTCTCACCGAAGCCATCAAAGCGGGCTACACCGAAATTCAGCCGCCGCTGATGGTCAACGAAGCTTCGGGTTATGGCACCGGACAGCTTCCTGACAAGGATGGCCAGATGTATTATGCCAATGAGGACAATCTGTATCTTATTCCGACCGCCGAAGTGCCGGTAACCAATATTTACCGCGATGTGATTCTGAAAGCTGAAGACCTGCCGGTAAAGAATGTGGCTTACAGCGCATGTTTCCGTCGCGAAGCCGGCTCATATGGCAAAGATGTGCGCGGACTGAACCGTTTGCATCAGTTCGATAAAGTTGAGATCGTTCAGATATCGACGCCGGAAAAATCGTACGAAGTGCTCGAGGAAATGCGTGCACACGTTGCTTCGCTGGTACGCGGACTCGGGCTTCCATTCAGGGTTTTGCGCCTGTGCGGAGGCGACATCAGTTTCACATCGGCATTGACCTATGACTTTGAAGTATACAGTGCTGCACAGCAGAAATGGCTCGAAGTGAGCTCTGTGTCAAACTTTGAATCGTTTCAGGCCAATCGAATGAAGCTGCGTTATAAAGATGCCGAAGGCAAAACCCAGCTGGCCCATACATTGAACGGAAGCGCACTGGCATTGCCCCGCATAGTTGCCGCATTGCTTGAAAATAATCAAACACCGGACGGAATCAGGGTTCCGGAAGTTCTTGCAGCGTTTATGGGAACTGACATCATCAAATAATTGGCAGTCATGAAAAATGTAATTGTTCTTACAGTTGTTGCTCTTTTGTTTTTCGTTTCCTGTCGTCCTGCCTACATCCGCAGAGGAGTAAAGGATATCAGGGCTGAACGCGTAAGGTTGAATGAGGCGCAACAGAAATTCGAAGTGCTTGATACTGCTCAGGTTCATGGGATTTATTTGTCCTACCTCGGAAAAATTGATTCCATAAATAAATATTTCAAAGATCAATATACAGAAGGTGCATGGAAACTCATGACTGAGTTTGGACAGCTGAAAAAACCGCTCAAGACGTATTTCGAACAATATGGTTCTGTTGAAAAGGATTTTGCTTATTCGCTTGAGCAGCTGGCCGATCTGGAATATGATCTGAAAGCGAAAAACCTGAGCAAGGAGTTGTTTCTGGTATATATACAGCAGGAAAAGGAAGCCATAGAACAATTGATCATGAAAAGCAATCTCATATCAGATAATGCTGTCCGCAACGTTAATCATTATAATGAGATCAGTCCGAAAATCGACAGTCTGGTGATTGTTTTCAAAGCCGGACTGAATAAATAATGAGATTATCAATTCTTTTCATATTGCTGTTTGCTCTTATTCCGGCTTTTGCCCAGGAAACGGAAAAGGAATTGCTTGCCCGCGAATACATGAGCGCCGGCGAATATGACAAGGCCGTTGTGTTGTACGAAGAGATTTACGCAAAAAACAGTTCGACCTATATCTACGACAGCTATCTGGAATGTCTCATTAAAACAGAGAACTGGAAAGATGCTGAAAAGCTCACGCAAAAGCAAAAGCGCAACAATCCTTCGGTTCCGCGCTTTCATGTGGATGAAGGTTATGTGCAGTTGCTTCAGAACAACACCAAACAATCAGAAAAGATTTTTAACGATGCCATTAAATGGGCTGTTTCTACCGAACAGCTGACAAGCGATCTGGCAGCGGCCTTTCAGGTGCGCGAACTCGACAGCTGGGCCATTCAGACTTTGCTTTCCGGGAAAAGACAATTTCCATCATCGGGAACTTTGAAAATACAGCTGGCAGCGGCCTACATGCGGGCAGGGAAGTATTCCGAAATGATTGATGAATATTTTTCACTGCTCGAAAATCCGATGTTAGGAATAACGGAAATACAAAAGCTGATGCAGACTTTGCTAATGGAAGACCGTGAAGGAAAAATATCTGTAATATTCCGCGACAAGCTTCTGGAACGCGTGCAGAAAGATCCGTCCAGTTTTGATTTCAATCGGTTGCTTATCTGGTTTTATGAACAGAACGGTGATTTCGGCCGCGCCTTTATTCAGGCCAAGGCATATGACAAGCGCACAAAGAATGATGGTGATCTCACCTATGATGTTGCACAGCTTTGCCTGTCGAATAAAAAATTCAGTGTTGCTGAAGAAGCGCTTGCATTCATCGTTTCACTGGGTCCCGAAAAACTTTTGTATTCAGATGCGAATGACCTTTTGCTTGAGGTTAAATATTTGAAACTGACAGCCAGTCCTTCGTCAACGGTTGAAGAATACAGTGCTCTGGCTGATGAATTGAAATCGGCTTTGAACAGTTCGGTCAGTCGCCGCAACCGTTACAGCATGCTGATGCGACTTGCCTACATCGAAGCATATTATGTTTCGCAGCCCGATGCTGCATTGTCACATCTGAATGAGATCATCAATGCTTCCGGTTATCAACCCGTGGAATACGCCGATGCCAAGCTGCTGCAAGGCGATGTCATGTTACTCAAAGGCGAAGTCTGGGAAGCATCGCTGTTGTATTCGCAGGTTGAAAAAGCATATAAACACGACACTATAGGATTTTATGCGAAGTTCCGGAATGCGCGCCTGTACTATTTTCTGGCTGAGTTTGATTATGCTTCGGCACAGCTTGAAAT
>CAZJOL010000009.1:13297-24627 GCA_964547605.1 uncultured Bacteroidaceae bacterium
GATCAGCGCGAAATGCTGAATGAATGGATTGGCATGCTGCAGAAGGAAGTGGCAGACCGTATTGTGGCAAAACCATCCACAAAAGCGTATGGAATTCTGAGTGTGTTGCTGCAGGCCTATTTCGATACGGAATTATTGTTTAATGTGCCGCCATCGGTTTTCATTCCGCCGCCAAAAGTGAATTCTGCTGTAATCAGGATGATTCCTAAAAAATCAGACATTCCGCAATGCGATTACCTACAATTGAAAATGCTTGTAAAAACGGCTTTCAATCAGCGACGCAAGACTATGCGAAATTCCCTGAAAAACTTATTTTCGGCCGACATTCTTACAAATCCGGTTTTTAATAAACGCCCCGAAGAGCTCACCTGGAGAGAGTTTGAGGAGTTGCTAAAGTTATAAAAAACTGTCGCGGAAAAATTCCGCGACAGTCAAAAGAAATCAAACACCTGTCTGTTCTCTGAAAGTTTCATGCGTGAGCATGCGAGAACACATGAGCGGGTCGCAGTGCTGCCATCGCTTTCGACATTTCTTCTGCTTCCATTCTTATACGGGCGGTAAAGTCAAGGAAGAAAATGTAATTGAGCCATGAATCAATGTAGTCGAAAAACGGTGGAAGATTTTTGTAATTTTCTGGTTGCATCAGCGGAAATTTCGCAAATGTGTGATAGTAATAATGCGATAATTCAAGACGTGATCCACGGTCATGTACTTCTCTGTAATAGTTTTTTTTGACTCTGATGAAATCGGCCATATCGGCATACTCAAGTTCATGAAGCTGTTCTTCAAGATCGCTGAAGTTGTGATAGATGGTCGAGAAATACAACCTGGATACAGCTGTCTCTGCTTTAATTTTTTCAAACTCATTCGTGAAAAAATGATGGTAAAGTACGCAGAGTTCCAGACATGATGTTCTGATCTTTTTTACGTTGTCTCTGAAGTCCTGTTTGCATTTTTTTGCGGCTTCATGAGCGTATTTTTCAATGGTGCGTTTTTGTTTGCGGTGAAATTTTTTAATAATACCAATCTGTGTCAGACTGAGGTCTGATTCGAATGGTCTTGAGTCTATGATTACATCAAACTCGAACCGGTTGTTTCTGAATAAACGGAACATGGCAGAAAAGATTTTAGAGTATTATTACTATCAAGTAATAAATATACTAAAAATGTCGACTAAGCGCAAACATAACATGACGAAAATCATGTTTTCGGAGAAAGTTTAACAACCATGAATTTATTTCAGCGTTTCGTAGAATTTCGAAACAATCTGCTTTGCTGCATTATAAGGCGATAAAGCGGACGCGAAGACTTTCTTTTCGAGGTCTGTATTCAGGTGGCGGACATCGGACGACGCAAGAAAGTCTGACTGCAGCATTTCCATAATGGCCTGATGATACCGGTTGACTTCCTGCTCATGACGGAATTTATCAAAGTATCCGGTGTTTTTGGCGACTGCAATATAATCGAGGATGGTATCCCATACTTCGCCAATGCCTTTTCCAGACAAGGCTGCACAGAGTCCGACCTGTGTGATCCATCCCGATTGATGTGCCGGCATCAGATGAAGTGCGTTTTTAATCTCAGCTGCGGCAATTTTTGCTTTATTCAGATAATCACCCTCTGCTTTATTAACAAAGATTGCATCGGCCATTTCCATAATGCCGCGTTTGATGCCTTGCAGCTCATCGCCGGCACCGGGCAGCTGCAACAGCAAAAAGAAATCGACCATGGAACGTGCAGCAGTCTCGCTTTGGCCAACGCCGACCGTTTCAACAATGATGATATCGAATCCGGCGGCTTCGCACAAAACAATGGATTCACGTGTTTTCTGAGCCACTCCGCCAAGTGTGCCTGCCGATGGCGAAGGCCTGATAAATGCATCGGGATTGGAGGAAAGTTTTTCCATCCTTGTTTTATCGCCCAGAATGCTGCCTTTCGAAATCTGACTCGATGGATCAATGGCCAGCACCGCCACTTTTTTACCGATGGCAGTGAGGTGATTTCCGAAGGATTCAATAAAAGTACTTTTCCCAACTCCGGGCACACCTGTAATACCAATGCGGATGCTGTTCCCCGAGTGGGGAAGGCATTTCTCGATGAGTGCCTGAGCCAGTTCCTGATGATCGTGCTTCGAGCTTTCAATTAATGTGATGGCACGGCTCAGCAAAACGCGGTTGCCGGCTTGTATTCCATCGAACAATTCATCGAATGACGGGAGTTTTGTTTTTTTCCCTGCCAGTTTTCGTATGGCTTCCTCATTGGTCTGAGGCGGTTGCTCAATGCCTTGCTGCACTTTCAGTGCTGATTCAAAAGGTTTTTTGTCTTTTTTCATGCAGGGCAAAATTATGAGCAAACCAGTATCGTAACGGTTTTATTTTTCAAGAATTTTCAACCAGTCTTTTTCCAGCGATTCGACCGGTGTTTCAACGATGCGTCCTATTTCTTCATCACCTCTGAAAAAGATGAATGTCGGGACAAGTGTAATGCCGTAACGGACAAGCTCTTCTTCGAAACCAGGGGCTGTCTTTGCCTTGTCTATACTTATAATCCGGATATCAGCTTCAGGAAAGCCGAAGCTGTCGGCAATTTTAAGAAAACGCGGAACCTGTTCCTTGCTGTCGCCGCACCACGAGCCCATTACAATCACGATATTGTAATCATTTCCAAAGGCACTTAAAATGGGCAGGGCTTCCGGATCCGGATTATAGGCCCCGTATTCGAGTGTGTAAAACTCTGCAAAAACAGGAAGCATAAGACCTTCACGGTTGCATTCCCCGATCAGGATGTCTTTTTTCGCGATGGTATCGAAAACAACCTGATTCTGCTGCGCATGTATGTTTGAAAACATTGTCATTATGGCGATAAAGAAGAGTGCTTTGTACATAGGGCTTCCCGGTTAAAAAAAGGTTTTTTATCTTTGAGCAATCATAAAACCATGCAAAAACAAAATCAAATATACGAATTATTTCTGAAGCCGGGAAAACACATACTGATACTCGTTGATCCGGATAAATTCGATGCAGGCGAAGCCGGAAGAAATTTCGGAAAACTGAGTTCATTGGCGGACATGGTTCTTGTGGGTGGAAGTCTGTTGTCGGAAACCCGCACGGAAAATGTGATTGACGAAATAAGAAAAGTAACGGATCTGCCGGTGGTTCTTTTTCCCGGCAATGCCATGCAGGTGACTGAAAAGGCTGACGCAATTCTGTTTCTGCAGCTGATTTCCGGGCGCAATCCGGAGTTTCTGATTGGCCAGCATGTGCATGCCGCTCCATTGATTGCTCGCACCAGTCTTGAAGTTATCCCCACATCATATATTCTCATCGATGGCGGAAAGCGCACTTCGGTTGAATATATCTCGCAGTCCATGCCGGTTCCGGCCGATAAAACCGATATTGCCGTGGCGACTGCGCTGGCCGGGAAATTTCTCGGACATAAACTGATTTATCTCGAAGCCGGCTCGGGCGCACTGAATGCGGTTCCTGCTGATATCGTCAAAGCAGTTTCATCAAAAACGAACTTACCTGTTATCGTTGGCGGCGGAATCAGAGATGAAAAAACAGCTTTGGATCTATTCAGTGCCGGAGCGAACTCCATTGTCATCGGAAGTCTTTTCGAAACCAATCCTGATGCGGTTTTACGCATTGCCCAACAAATCAGAAATCACTAACAAACGTTATAGTTTTCTATGAAAAGAATATTTCTTTTTCTACTGTTGCCATTGCTGGCTTTTAATGTCGCTGTTTCTCAAAAACAGGCATTGACACTTGATCAGATTTTTACTGACCGCAGTTTATATCCAGGCTATGTGTCGGGTCTGCAGCCACATTTTTCGCAGAACTGGTTTTCGTACATCAGCGATGACGATGAATTAAAAAAAGTGGATGCTAAAGGAAAAGAAGTGGTGTTGCTGACGTTGGCAGAATTGAATACCGCATTGTCATCGGCAGGAGCTGCTGAAGTAAAATATTTTCCTGAATATTCCTGGGTAAACGATTCGAAAATCCGCGTCATTGATGACAATAAATGGGTGGAAGTAGATGTGACTTCGAAAAAAGCGGAAGTGAAAAATTCGTGGAACAAGGAAGCGCAAAATCTTGATCTGAGCCCGGAGAAATACAATGCGGCATATACTATTGATAATAATCTGTACATTTCGGTTGCGGGCGCTGAAAAGGCCATCACCAGCGAGAAAGACAAAGGTGTTGTTTGCGGACAGACGGTTCACCGCAATGAATTCGGAATATCGAAAGGAATTTTCTGGTCACCGAAAGGAAACAAAATGGCGTTTTACCGTATGGACGAAACCATGGTGACCGATTATCCGCTGGTGAACATCAATTCACGGATTGCTGAAGTTGAGAATATTAAATATCCCATGGCCGGAATGACCAGTCACCAGGTGACGCTTGGTGTTTATGATGTTGTAAGTGGTAAAACCATCTTTGTAAAAACCGGAGAACCGAAGGAACAGTATCTCACCAACATCAGCTGGAGCCCTGATGAAAAGTATGTTTTCATTGGTGTGCTCAACCGTGATCAGAATCATCTGCAGTGGAACAAATACGATGCTGTCACCGGTGAATTCATTAAAACAATGTTTGAGGAAAAAAGCGACCGCTATGTTGAACCTCTGACTCCGCTTGTGTTTATCCCTGGTTCAGACGATAAGTTTATATGGCAGAGTCAGCGCGACGGATACAATCATTTGTATCTGTACAATACCGAAGGACAGCTACTGAAGCAGCTTACCAAAGGTCCGTGGCTGGTCACTGAATTTGGTGGCTTTGATGCAAAAGCGCAGAAAATCTGGTTCATGGCAACCAAAGAATCACCGCTGGAAAATCATGCTTACATTGTGAACCTGAAGGATGGAAAAATAACGAAAGTCACATCTGAAGCCGGAACACATAATATCTGGCTTACAAAGGATTTTTCGTTGATGTGCGATTATTACAGCGCAACCAACATGGGCGCTTCGCAGAAAATTAAAACAACAGCAGGGAAAGAAATCAAATCGTTGCTTAAGAACGAAAACCCGCTTAAAGACTACGCTGTACCGACACCTGAATTCATTACACTAAAAGCCGAAGACGGAACTCCGCTCTACGGGCGGATTTTGAAACCTGTTGGATTTGATCCGACGAAAAAATATCCGGTCATTGTGTATGTGTACGGAGGTCCGCACGCACAGCTGGTTACCAATAGTTGGACCGGTGGTGCGGGATTGTTTCTTTATTATCTTGCATCAAAAGGATATGTTGTATTTACGCTCGACAACCGAGGTTCAGCCAATCGCGGATTGAATTTCGAAAGCGCCATTTTCCGCAATTGCGGCACGGTTGAAGTCGCCGATCAGATGGTGGGTGTAGAGTGGCTCAAGAGTCAGCCCTGGGTCGATCAAACCCGCATGGGCGTTCATGGCTGGAGCTATGGTGGATTCATGACCATCAGCATGATGCTGAAACATCCGGGCGTCTTTAAAGCTGCTGTGGCGGGCGGTCCGGTGATCGACTGGAAATATTACGAAGTGATGTACGGCGAACGATATATGGATACTCCGGAGTCAAACCCGGAAGGATACAAGAATTCCGCTCTTACAAACTATGCCGACAAACTCGATGGCCGTTTGCTGATCATTCAGGGTTATCAGGATGCCACGGTGGTTCCTCAGAATTGTCTTTCATTTCTGGAAGCATCTGTAAAAGCCGGCAAGCTGGTCGATTTCTTCATGTATCCCAATCACGAACACAATGTTCGGGGCAAAGACCGGCAGCATTTGTATAAAGTGATTGATCAGTATTTTGGTGATCATTTGTAGAAAAATAAAGGCCGGAACAAATTGACCGGCCTTTATTTTTTATTGTGCAGCAAGGGCAAGAAGCAATGAAACTCCAAGAGCCACTGTGTAGCCAGTATAACGAAGAATATTTCCACCAACAGTATGAAGTTTGTAATTTTCCTGGGCCAAATATATTTGAGTAGGATTGTTGTTTATTGTAATGGTGTGGTAGTTTATTTTATAAACACCAGTTTTTTGAGATGCATAATATGTAAGAATATTTTCCTTGGCAAGTTCGTTTGTGCAATCAGTTTTTACTTCTTTTGGCTTACTTGATTCGTTATTTGTTTCTCCATATGATAAGAATGACTTGCCTGATTTTACAAACACTTTCTCTTTACCGTAAACAACCTGAATTGAAACTTGCTCCTGAAATGAATATGCTTTATTGTAAACTGGTAAAACAACTGATTTATTGGTAATGGTTTTAATGATGCATGATGATAACTTATCTGTTATTGTAGGTTCTGCACTTTTATTCTGAGGTGTTATGGAAAGCTTGAAACTGATTTCTCCTTTTTCAGTTCTGCTGAAATCAATAGTTCCCTTCATTTCCAATGAGGATGTAAGCTCCTTTAAAACTACTGTTTGTGAAAAGTCATTATAAGCACTTTGAAGTTGTTGCCGGATTTGATTTTTTTCTAAATCCTCTTCACTGCTATAAGTTTTTTTACCTGACTGATCCTGATAAATGAGATTGTTGATATTTCCGTTTACATCGTAGGTTCTTGTAATTTCACACGGGTTATTATTGAATGTGGTTTTTTCCCAAATTTTTGAAGTGTTTCCGTTTTCATAATAATCAATATATTTACTTAAATCAATCATTACCATCTGTTTGATTTTTCCTGACTCATAATAGAATTCTGTTCGATCAGTGAGTAGCTTTTTTTTCGGGTTTCCATTCTCAAACCAGGTGTTTATTCCATCGGTTTGTTTTATTCCGTTAGCATACCAAATGTTTTTACCGTCAGTTTGTATATTTCCGTTTTCGAAATACAGGGAGTCTCCATTACGCTTAATAATGCCTGATTCAAAGTACTCTAATTTTTTCCCGAGCGATTTGATTTTTCCTGATTCGTAAAAGGTTGTATCGCCAGAAGTTTTCTTTTGACCATTTACATAACAAGGGCAATCGATAACTTCTTTATTTGAATAACAAATTTGTGTTGTTTTGCCATTTGAAAAATTCCTTTGAATACTAACTTTACATTTTTTTGTCAAAACATATTTTCTATTCCATTCGTTCCAACTCCCCTCATTTACTGTTTCGTAAGACGCCCAACAATCTAAACACCCTTCAAAAGCCTCTTCAGCCTGAATCTGGCCTTCAAAGTACCTTTTATAGATACCTGTATAAGTAGTTTCATTCATCTTTCTGTATTCAAGAACACCGCTGATTTCGCCTGTTTCCGAATAGTATATTTCTTTACCAGCCCCAGTAATCCTATCGTGAGTAATTTCAATGCATTTGTTGCCATTGCAATAATATGCGTTATATTTGTAATTATTACCTAAAAAGGTTTCTTCCCTTAAATAGTATTTGATTTTACATCTATCTGTACACTCGTATTCTCTTTGCCAGCCAGCCTTCTCTCCATTTGAATAAGTATAAATGCGCATTGGTTTTCTTATTCCGATATAAGACTCAGATGATGATGCATAATAACCATCTTTGCGCAAATAGAAATACTGAACACCATCTAATTCTCCTTTATTGTAATTTGACTTTTCGACAATAGCCCCACTAGGCGAAAAAAATTCATAGGTTCCATGTTTTCCAAATGGATACGATGTTAAAACTGTGTATTTAAAGCTTACTTGTGTATTATATGGAGGATCCCAATAATTAATAACAGTTTTTAAATTCTGTGCCCAGGCTTGTGACTGTGCAGAAATTAAAAGAAGCAGAATGATTATCTTTTTCATGTTGTTTTTATTTTTCGTGATCCTTGTGTTTTTTGAGAAAAGTAAGTCATATAGTTGCTTTTAAACTCAGAGCCATATTTATTTTTGGAGTACTCTTTTTCTCTATGTTTGTAAGAGCTAAAGAACTTTAATTTAATGCAATAAAACAGAATAAATGACACAAAGGTAACCTCAATGAATAGAGAAATTGAATAAGAATCAGAGCAAGATATTTGTCCGTTGTAAAAGCTCAACCAATCTGGTGCAAGATTTGAACCCAAGTAAATAAATATATAACCGTTAACACCAAGGACGCCGAGCATTGCAGTCATCAATGCTATTATACTTCCCAAGTTAGAGTTGTTATTTATGGCATATTGCTCATGTAGTTGCCGATTCAGTTCAAATATTTTTTTCTTCATGAAAGCATTTTAAGGCAGAGTGTTAATAACAAAATATTTTAGGACAAAAATAGAATTGGGTTTATTACATATCTCCTTTTAACACAAAGCAATGCTGCTATCCGAATTGGATAGCAGCAAGCTATTTCATGGGGTGGAAATATAAATCATGTTAATTACTAGCTCTGATGTTGAAATAATAGATTCTATCCATGTTTTTTTCGTACATCGAACTTGGGTTTGAATTAATAGGACTACAAAATTCAATCTCTTCAGTTCCTTCACCTGCTTTGAGAATATTGTAAACGGAGCCGCCATCTTCCAATGAGACAAGTTCTTTTATTTTATTTTTATTTTTATCATAAAAATCTATATACAAAAAGCATCTATTGGTTTGATTAGGTTTAATTGCCGCAACTAGGATTTTATCAGTAATCACATAATTGCCAGCTACCTTATCGTATTTAAGATTTATAAAACCCTCCTCCATCACTGTGTCAACTAGTTCAAAGCAATTTCCATATAATCCTTGGATTTTTTTTCCGTTTAACGCATAAATCTGTCTTTTGGGCGGTACATAATCTTCATTTTTTACCAATTGAACGTCTCTAATTTGCAAATTGAATGTGCTTTCCATAATTCTATTGGCAATATCATAGTCAATTCCTTCGCCATTAACTTTTTCCACAGAAAAGGAAAAATCAATTGTAATTACTTCACCGGCATTTGCTTTTTTCGTAGATTCTAAAGAGTATCTATTATTGAATGCTCTACCATTTGTTTCAATAATATTGTTACTGCTGTCAATAAAATTCAATGAAATTGATTTAAATATTTTTGAATCGTGTATTGGTTTTATTACTTTGAAAGAAACACTTGTAATAATTAAATTATTCTCATCATCATAAACCAATTTATATGTACTATCAAGCGGTTCTAAATTGGGTGCTATTATTTCAGGCATTTTTAGGTTAGAAACAGCTATTTGTTTTTCTTTTACATTTACTTTTCCTCCACAACCATAAAGAAAAACAACCATAATGAAGCACAATACAAAATAATTTCTTTTCATAACAAAATTCTTAAGTCTACCTACTCATAAGGCTTTTCGGTATCCGCCTCCGGTTTTTCTGGTACCCGGACTACCTTTTTGATTGTTTCTCCAGCAAATATAAAAGAAATTTTCTAAAAAAAGCACATGTGCTATAATTATTTTTCCATAACACGGTAATTTTCATCCGTGAAACGGAAAAACAAACGGAAACTTATTTTTGATGCTGCCGGCCTGGCTGCTTTTGGATCGCGATTGAAATATATGAGAGCTGAAGCCGGGTTCACGCAGGCGCAACTGGCTTTTGAGGCCGGTGTTTCGCTTAGCCAGATAGCCCGTATCGAAACCGCCCGCATCAATCCGACACTCAGCACCGTATTCACCATCTCACGAGCTTTGGATATTCCTTTGTCCGTCATGTTCGATTTTGATTTACAGGAAAACAAAAGAACATAATATTCATTAAGATTGAATCGTTCAAATTGTTCAATTAGTTCACATTGTTCATTTTAGAATCTAAAGAAATTTCCAATATATTTGCGTTTCCTATACAAAGCAAATGCTATCAGCGATTATTAAAAAGGAAATTGAAGATACATTCGGTAAGGAAATCCGTTACCCGGCCGATTGTGATGCACTATCTGCTCATATCTCAGACAAAACCGGTCAGAGCATAAGCATTACAACACTGAAGCGTATGTTTGGCTTTGTGAATGGTACACATGAACCAAGGCTATACACGCTCGATGTATTGGCGCAATATTTAGGATATCCGAACTGGGATGTGTATTATGAAAAATTCATTCATATTGAAAATTCTGAATTTATTAATACGGAACAGATTGAAATTGACACACTGAAGCCTGATACGGTCATTGAAATTACCTACGACCCGAATCGGATTATACGATTAGTTTATCAGGGAAATTTTCTGTTCAATGTTGAACATTCGACCAACAGCAAACTTGTGAGAGGAGATCAGTTGAAAATTCAGAGCATTGTAAAACACTATCCTCTGATTATTGCATCTGTATTGAGAGATGACAGAAATCTCGGACGGTTTATTGCAGGTAAAACAAGTGGCATAACGGGCATTTGTATTATTAGTTGATGATATGGTTGAAATTGAAAACTCTGGTTTCGAAAATGCAGAAGGGAACTTCCTTGATTCCGGGAATTTTTCTAATGCGGAGCTATTGCCATTCCAGAGTAATGGCAGCAACGTATATAAGATTCGGATAAAGGACAGATGGCTGCTTTTAAAAAGAATTTCTCCTGAATACCGAAACAACCCATTGTATATTGCGGCACTTGAAAAGGAGTTCGATCTTGGGTTTTCTCTCGATCACCCGAACATTGTAAAATATCTGAACAAAGGCAGTGATAATGATGGTTTGTATATTCTGGCAGAATACATAGATGGGATTACATTACGCAGCATAATTGAGAAAAATGCAAATGGAATAGGTGATAAAAATTTTATTGATAAAGTTTCTCGTCAATTGCTTGATGCGCTTGATTACCTGCATTCCAACAATATACTTCATCTGGATTTAAAACCGGAAAACATTCTCATTACATATAAAGGGAGCAATGTTAAGCTGATTGATTTTGGAATGTCGGTTTCCGATTCGTATATTTCAATTTCGTCAGGAACACGAAAGTACTGTTCGCCGGAACAATTAAGCGATCCTGAAAATGCAGATGCGGGCTATGATTTTTTTTCATTAAGTCTGATTATTCTTGAAATGTTCACCGGGAGCACTGATTTATCGGGAGTCGGCAAAGTACCACGCAGGTATCGTAGAATTGTCCGCAAATGTCTTGATTCAAAAAAGGAAAACAGATTTCAATCGGCTCAGGATATTCTTCGGAAACTGAATGAGAGAAAAACGAAAATGACAATCTTTTCAGTTGTGAGTTTGGCTTTGGTAGCGACAATTGCTGTTCTTATTCTCTTTTTTATAACTAATAGAAATCACATCAGAAATGAAAAAACCATCAATACGCCATTGATAAACGCAAATAATCCATCGTTGGTAAAAAATGAACAAACTGAATTAAATTCAAATGTCATTTATTTGGATAGTAATTATAAAACTGACAAATCATCAGAATTGATGAAAGT